>CANHUD010000299.1 GCA_947463665.1 Sphingobacteriales bacterium | reverse complement strand
TATTTAGGACGAACGGCAACCCTTGGGGATGTTTTGCCGTTATTTTAGCAGTTATAATATGAACCATATGCACATAAAAACCTGTATGCTGGTGGCCGGACTGGCCATCGGTGTTACACAACCCGTTGCTGCTCAGGCAAAACGAGTGGAGAAAGTAGACCGAAAAGGGAATGAGATCGTGATCCCGTATGAAAAATTTGTCCTGCCGAATGGCCTGACACTGGTTGTCCATGAAGACCACAGTGATCCGGTAGTACATGTTGACGTGACCTATCACGTGGGCAGTGGCCGTGAAGAAATTGGGAAAAGCGGGTTCGCGCATTTTTTTGAACACATGATGTTCCAGGGTAGCGACAATGTAGCCAAAGGAGAACATTTCAAGATCATCACCGAAGCGGGAGGAACCCTTAACGGTTCCACCAACCGCGATCGTACCAATTATTACGAGACCGTTCCCAGCAACCAGCTCGAAAAAATGCTCTGGCTGGAATCCGACCGGATGGGGTATCTGCTGGATGCCGTTACGCAGGAGAAATTTGAAAACCAGCGCAGCACAGTTAAAAATGAGCGGGGACAGAATTACGATAACCGTCCCTACGGACTGGCCGGTGAAACCGCCTCCAGAAACCTCTATCCGTATGGTCACCCCTATAGCTGGCTGACCATCGGCTATGTGGAAGACCTGAACCGGGTGAATGTGAACGACCTGAAAAATTTCTTTCTGCGCTGGTACGGACCTAACAATGCCACCATTACCATTGGTGGAGATGTTAAGACGGCAGAAGTGGTGAAACTGGTAGAAAAATATTTCGGACGTATCCCCAAAGGACCTGCCGTAACCAAAACCATCCTCCAACCGGTAAAACTGGAAAAGAACCGCTATGTATCCTACGTGGATAATTATGCCCGAGTACCACTGTTGCTGAAAACGTATCCAACCGTTCCGGATTATCACAAAGACAAGGCTCCACTGGCCTATCTGGCGCAGATCATCGGACAGGGAAAAAATTCGGTTCTGTATCAGGAACTCGTTAAAACACAGAAAGTATTGCAGGCCGCTGCCTTCAGCCAGCTTTCAGAACTGGCCGGTGAATTCTCTTTCCAACTGGTGCCCTTCCCCGGAAAAAATCTGGCGCAGATGGACAGTATGTTCCAGCAGGCCCTGCTCGCCTTTGAAAAACGCGGTGTAACTGACGAAGACATCGAACGTATCAAAGGAAGTTTTGAATCACAGTACATCAACCAGTTGCAAAGCGTTTCCGGGAAAGTTACCCAGCTGGCAGCCTTTCAAACCTATACCGGCACACCGAATATGATCGGCAAACAATTGCAGGAATATTTATCGGTCACCAAAGAAGATGTACTTCGGGTATATCGTACGTACCTAAATGGAAAGCACTCCGTTTCGGTTAGTGTTTTACCAAAAGGACAGGAAAAACTTGTGGCTGCCGCCGACAACTATACCATTGACGCATCCGGTTACAAAGCCCCCTCCTACGGTTATGAAGGACTTACATACAAAAAAGTAAAGGATTTTGATCGAAGCAAACTGCCGGGAAATGGTCCCAATCCGGTGGTCACCGTTCCGCCGGTATGGAAAAAAGAACTTCCGAACGGGATCAGCGTCATCGGCACACAAAATACGGAGATCCCCACCGTTACCATGCTGATCAATATTCCGGGCGGACATCTCGCACAGGCGGCCAATCCTTCTAAAATAGGTCTGGCGGGCATGACAGCCGCCATGATGAATGAGGATACCAAAAACTTCACGGCTGAACAGATGGCCGTTGAACTGCAAAAACTGGGCAGCAGCATCAGTGTTTCCGCTGATTTTGATGGTCTGAGCATAAGCGTTCAATCGCTTAAAAAACACCTGGATAAAACACTGGCGCTGCTGGAAGAGCGGCTTTATCAGCCTAAATTTACCCAGGCAGCCTTTGATCGTCTGCAAAAACAGGCGCTGGAAAGTTTTAAACAGTCGAAAAGCCAGCCCGCAGCCATTGCCTCAAATGTATGGGACAAGCTCACCTATGGCGCAGATAACATTCTGGGCATGAGTGAAAACGGAACGGAAACCTCCGTTAAAAATCTCAAACTGGAAGATGTACAGGCGTATTACGATACCTACATGACCTCTGTGGGAACCAAACTGGTCATCGTAGGAGACATCACGCAACAGGAGATCGAACCTAAGCTGGCGGTATTGAATACATTACCCAATAAAAAAATCGAACTGCCTGCTGTTGGGAAAATCCCTGTTGTAGAAAAAACAAGGATCTATCTGATCGATGTGCCTAAAGCAGCTCAGACAGAATTCAGAGTAGGATATGCTACTGGTTTGACCTATGATCCAACCGGTGAATACTATCGAAACACCCTGATGAATTATCCATTGGGCGGTTCCTTTAACAGTATCCTGAATTACAACCTTCGGGAGACCAAAGGATGGACCTATGGCGCCCGTTCCTCTTTCAGCGGGAACAAATACACCGGTAATTTCACGTTTTCTTCCGGTATTCGGGCAGATGCTACAGATAGCGCCTTGTCTGACCTCATGCGTGATCTGAAAGCATACGCAGAACAGGGAGTGAAGGAATCCGATCTGGCCTTCACAAAATCTGCTATCGGTCAGCGGGATGCCCTGCAATATGAAACCGGTTTTCAGAAAGCAGGATTCATCAGCCGCCTGTTGGAATATAACCTGCCGGTCAACTTTGTTGAGACACAGAATAAAATTCTGGCCTCTATTACCAAACCGGAAATAGATGCGCTGGCTAAGAAATGGATCCGTACAGATAAAATGAACATCCTGCTGGTAGGCGATAAAGCGAAAATCCTTCCAGGTATCCAGAAATTAGGCTACGAGATCATAGAACTTGACGTAGACGGAAATCTTAAAAAATAAAAAACCGACCTCTCGGGTCGGTTAGAAATTTCTACCTCCAGGGGCAGTGCCCTGGAGGTTTTTTTTATTTGAATACTTCCGTCACCACCTGTCCGATCGAAGCACTGGGCATCTGAATTTTTAACAATGCCGCAATGGTGGGTGCAAAATCGGTCATATAGGTTTCGCGGTATGTTTTACCGGATTTGATCCCCCAACCCATAAACACCATGGGAATGTGGGCGTCATAATTATACCAGCTGCCGTGGGTGGTGCCGGTGCTGCCGGCGCCAATAAAACCGGATAATGGCACCAGTTGTATATCTCCGCTGAACTTAGGATGATATCCTTTCACAAATTTCTCCTTCACCTCGGCAGGTAGAGGCGCATTGGACAGATCCGCATTATCAAATGCTGTATGCAAAGCCGGTTCCTTTTTTAATTCCCGGACAAGGAATGATTTAACCGCCTGCAGATCAATTTTAAGACTGTCGATCAGCCGGTGATTCAGGTAAACCTGGTAATTGCTGGAATTTATAACCAGATTTTTCACTCCAAATTTTTCTTCCGCCAGTTT
>CANHUD010000298.1 GCA_947463665.1 Sphingobacteriales bacterium | reverse complement strand
TATGGCGATGTTATGATGGAGCTCGACTGGAGCATCGGTCAAATCCGACAAACACTCGAAGACCTTAAACTCGATAAAAACACCCTGCTCATCATCACCTCCGATAATGGCCCCTGGTTCAACTATGGCAACCACGCTGGCAGCACTGCCGGCCTCCGCGAAGGAAAAGGCACCACATTCGAAGGCGGACAGCGCGTTCCCGCCATCATGTATTGGAAAGGCATAACGCCCCAGGGAGTAACCTGCAACCAGCTGGCCTCCGGCATCGATGTCCTCCCCACCATCGCAGCGTTTACCGGCGCCCCTCTCCCAGCACACCCCATCGATGGGGTCAGTCTGGCCGAACTGGTAAAAGGAAACATGGAAGCAGAACTAAGAAAAGATTTCTATTACTACTACCGCCGAAACAGCCTGGAAGCGGTGCGACAGGGCCCATGGAAACTGGTGCTCCCCCACCCGGGTAGAACCTACGAAAACTTCTCCCCCGGCTTCCATGGACAACCGGGAAAAGCCTTCGAAAATCACCCCTTTGAAGGCGGTCTCTATGACCTCCGCCGCGATCCGGGTGAACGCTACAACGTAGCAGCCGACTACCCGGAAATTCTTAAACAACTGCAGCAACTCGCGGATAAGGCACGCGAAGATCTGGGAGATGACCTCACAGGGAAAACAGGGAAAGGAAGAAGATTATAGTGATCAACCCCAACATCTAATATCAAAAATCCAACATCCAATTCTGTGATTTTTCTCACCCTCCACCCCTCTCCCCACCCTTACCTTTGCAAAAAATAATTACCCATGCCCACCATCAAACTCACTACAGAAGATTTTAAAGAAAAGATTTTCGACTATACCACCGAAACGGAATGGAAATCCAAAAGCAGCCTGCCGGTGATCGTTGATTTCTATGCCGATTGGTGCGGTCCCTGTCGCGCCGTAGCCCCGGTCCTCGAAGAACTGGCCGAGGAATACGATGGTAAACTGCTGATTTACAAGGTAGATTCCGATAAAGAAGTCGAACTCTCCTCCGTTTTCGGCATCCAAAGTATCCCAACCTTTCTCTTTATCCCGGTAGACGGTGACCCTATGATGCAACCCGGCGCATTTCCTAAAAAAGTGTTTAAAGAGGTCATAGAAGAAAGATTGTTGCCAAAAGAAGCATAATTTAGTCGAAATTTTCGTTATGGGTTTTCATATCAACGACAAAAAAGCAGCAAAGAACGGCGCTAAGACAACAAAATCCGGTGCCGCCGGCGCTTCAAAATTCATAGTAAAACCTACCGCTAAATCTGCCGGTCCGGCTAAAAAGCCGATCAAAACAGGCGGAACCAGAGGAAGCTGATGTAAAGATTAGAGGTTAGAGATTAACACTAACCTCTAATCTCTAAACTCTAAACCCTAATCCCCCCATGAAACTCCCTATCCTCACCCTATCCCTACTCCTGGCCACCACCTGCTCCACTGCAGATTCCAAATCTGTTGCAGCCACCGCCAGAGAACCTCACGAACTATCCAACCTGGTGAACTCCGTTTACCAAAACACAGGTCTCGCCACCGTTGGCCTCTCCCAACAGGTGTTCTCCCTGGCCCTTAAAGGTTTCTGCAAACTGCGCGACAAAGGCCTGGTGTCTGCCGACAGCATCCTGACGATTATCGACTATACCAAATCATCCAAAGAGAAACGACTGTTCGTCATCGATCTCAAAAAACAACAACTGGAATTCAACGCGGTAGTGGCTCATGGACGCAACTCTGGACAGGAATTCGCCCGAAGCTTCTCCAACGCCCTCTCCTCTTTCAAAAGCAGCCTCGGCTTTTTCATCACAGGCAACACCTATAAAGGGTCCAATGGCTATTCGCTTAAACTGGAAGGGGTAGACAAAGGCTTTAACGACAAAGCCAGTGAACGGGCCATCGTTATGCATGGCGCCCCCTACGCCAATGAATCCGTGATCCGCTTCAAAGGCTTTCTGGGACGCAGCCTGGGCTGCCCGGCCGTACCTCCCCAGGTACATAAAAAGATCATCAACAAAATCCGGAATGGAAACGCCCTGTTCATCTACTATCCGGAACAACGATACCTCAGCCGGTCCGAATGGCTGAACAGCTGATCCTACAACCAGGTTGCTGCCAGTAATTGCGTTCCCAGCCCCACCAGAAATCCGGCTAACAAATCGCCTTTCTGATGATCACTGGCAATCATACGCGAACTGATCACCAGTCCTGTAACTAAAATGGTTAGTAACAGCGGAAAGCCGCTCATCATCGTTCCACTCTGCATTTCAAGGATAAGCAGCATCAACGCGCCACCCATGCCCATCGCATGCATGCTGATCTTGAAATAGATATTGAACACCATCCCAACGATAGAAGCATAAAAAATTCCCTGCAGCATATCCTTCATGATCTGCGGTGCATCGGGCTTGTTGTAGAATACATACCAGGTCCAGAAAAAGAAGATGATAGAAGCCATATACGGCACGATGCGCTCCTTCTGTGTCCGCAGATAAATGCTCTCCGAAAAACCAAGTCCTTTCATCAGCAATACCACCACCACAGGAAACACGAAATTATTGTTGACCACACTGGCCAGCAACAACAGCCGTTCCGCCGGATGCAAAAAAGAAAAATAGACCGGATTCAAAAAAATCAGATACACGGCCATGTACACACCAACCAGCAGTGGATGAAAAACAACAGAGATAAAACGGGCAAAACCCAGCGAAATCTTCATCATTACAATTCTTTTCGCAGCCGCGCCACAGGAATATTCAACTGCTCCCGATACTTAGCCACCGTTCTTCGTGCAATGTTATAGCCTTTTTCCATAAGCAGCTCGGTAAGTTTTTCATCACTCAGCGGCTTACGCTTACTCTCCCCTTCAATCATATCGCTCAGAATCTTCTTCACTTCCCGGGTCGATACCTCCTCCCCACTCTCCGTACTGAGCGATTCCGAGAAAAAGAATTTCAGCCGATATGTCCCGAATTCCGTCTGCACAAACTTACTGTTCGCCACCCGGCTCACCGTTGATATATCCAAACCCGTACGCTCCGCAATGTCCTTCAGGATCATCGGACGCAACGTGGTCTCATC
Source organism: Sphingobacteriales bacterium (assembly GCA_947463665.1). GTDB lineage: Bacteria > Bacteroidota > Bacteroidia > Chitinophagales > Chitinophagaceae > Pollutibacter. Next base: position 378 of record CANHUD010000298.1, on the reverse strand, counting down.
GCCCGTTAAAAAAAACGCTTCCTGGTGGCGGAGAATCGCTTCCATCGTAATCAGCAGCGTATGCTGTCGCTGCTTGATCGCATCGATGAACCACTTCGCAGCATCGATCTTCTGCTTGATGAACAACACGGCCTCTTTCTGCCGCTTGTCTTTCTTGCTGCCTTTCTCATAATCCCGCAGCATATCCCGATACCCCTCACTCACACGAAGATCCGGCGCATTTCGTCCGTTCAGCGTCAACTCCGGCTTGCCACCGTTATTGTACACAAAAAAATCGGGTATCACGTACTGATCAGCTGAGGTCTCTCCCATATTCCCGCCGGGTTTGGGCGATAAACGGATGATCTGACCAATAGCCTCCTTCAAATCCTCCTCGCT
>CANHUD010000297.1 GCA_947463665.1 Sphingobacteriales bacterium | reverse complement strand
TCGGGCAAACAACAAACAAATGCAGTCGTTACGTTTCAAAGCCATTGACAACCTGACCGCCGGCGGAGAGGTCAAAGAAGCCTCTGCATCGCGGATCACCGCCATTTTTGGCGAAAACGTTTTTTCCCTCAAGACAGCCAGAGATTTTTTAAGTGACGAAGCGTACAAGAGCCTCGTGAATTCTATGAAATCTGGTCATAAAATTGACCGTGCGGTAGCCAGTCAGATTGCTGCCGGCATCAAAAAATGGGCAGAGGAGAAAGGCGTTACGCATTTCACGCACTGGTTTCAACCCTTAACCGGTACTTCTGCGGAAAAGCATGATTCATTTTTTACGCTGAAGTCTGATGGTACGCCATTGGAGCAGTTTGAGGCAGATGCACTCGTTCAGCAGGAGCCGGATGCATCCTCTTTTCCTAACGGAGGAATACGGGCCACTTTTGAGGCACGCGGATACACTGCATGGGATCCTAATTCTCCGGCCTTTATCATGGAAAACGGCCAGGGGAAAACATTGTGCATACCAACCATATTTGTATCCTATACCGGCGAAGCGCTGGATTATAAAGCACCATTGCTGAAGTCGATCGAGTCGCTTAACAAGGCAGCCGTTGATGTTTGTAACTATTTCGATCGCAACGTAACCAATGTGTATGCCACACTGGGATGGGAGCAGGAATATTTTGTGATCGATGAAGGTCTGGCCAATGCGCGCCCGGATATCGTCATGACCGGACGTACGGTATTTGGTCATGCCCCGGCAAAAGGACAGCAGCTGGAGGACCATTATTTCGGTTCTATACCGGAGCGTGTATATGCGTTCATGCGGGATTTCGAAAACGAGTCATACAAACTGGGTATTCCGCTTCGGACACGTCACAACGAAGTGGCTCCTGCACAGTTTGAATGTGCGCCCATATTTGAGGAACTGAACCTTGCTGTTGACCACAATACGCTTCTGATGGATGTGATGGCTCGTGTAGCCAAGCGTCATAAGCTCAAAGTACTGTTGCATGAAAAACCGTTTGCCGGCATTAACGGAAGCGGAAAGCACAACAACTGGAGTATGGCCACCAATACAGGTGTAAACCTGTTGGCGCCTGGTAAAACACCGAAGACCAATCTCATGTTCCTGGCGTTCTTCGTCAATACTATCAAAGCCGTTCATGATCATGCCGATCTTATGAGGGCAGCCATTGCTTCTGCGGGTAACGATCACCGTCTGGGGGCTAATGAAGCACCTCCGGCCATTATTTCTGCTTATATCGGGCATTACCTGTCCAAGGTTTTAAACGAGATTGAATCACGGGTTGGTGACAAGTTTGATGAGCAGGATGAGGTGATGTTGAAACTGGATATTCACAAGAGCATCCCTGAATTATTGCTGGACAATACAGACCGCAACCGTACGTCTCCTTTTGCGTTTACCGGAAACAAGTTTGAGTTCCGTGCAGTAGGTTCCGAAGCGAACTGCGCCAATGGAATGACCGTTCTGAATACGATCATGTCAGAGACGCTGACCAGCTTCAAATCGGAAGTGGATGCGCTGATCGAAAAAGGAGAAAAGAAAGAGATCGCGATCATGCATGTGATCAAGTCATACATCACCGCATCGAAAAAAGTATTGTTCGAAGGAGATGGATACAGTGATGAATGGCAGGAAGAAGCTGCACGTCGTGGTTTACCGAATGTGAAGACAACACCAACCGCCCTGGATGCAATGGTTACCGATAAGGCTAAATCACTGTTTGAGCGGTTCGGCGTATTGTCGCACGTAGAACTTGAAGCCCGTCATGAAATTGAACTTGAGAAATACATCAAGCGGGTTCAGATCGAAGGTCGTGTGATCGGAGATCTGGCAGGCAACCACATTCTTCCCGCAGCCATTCGTTACCAGAATGAGCTGATCGCCAACATCAAAGGTCTTAAAGACATTGGCATGGATGCTTCAGCGTACCAGGCACAATTGAATGTACTGAAAGAAATTTCAGAACATATTCAAAAAGTGCAGGCACTGGTAGAAGAAATGACGGAAGCCCGCAAAGCGGCCAATGCTATGAGTTCTTCCAGAGAAAAGGCGATTGCTTACTGTGATAATGTAAAGCCGTATTTTGACACAATTCGGTACAGTGTAGATAAGCTGGAATTACTGGTAGACGATTCCATCTGGGAATTACCAAAATACCGCGAGCTGCTGTTCCTGCGCTAAATAAATCCCTTATTAACTATAAGAGCCGGTTTTCTTTCGAAAACCGGCTCTTTTTTTGGGGTGTTTAAAAATCAGATCATTTTAAAGGATTCCATGAATTTGGTGGTGAAGTTCCCCTTACGGAAATTTTCATTCTTCATGAGTTGCTGATGAAAAGGAATAGTAGTTTTAACTCCTTCTATCACATATTCACTCAGGGCACGACTCATGGTATTGATCGCTTCTTCCCGTGTACGGGCAACGGCTATGATCTTCGCGATCATGGAATCATAGTACGGCGGGATCGTGTAACCGGCATATACGTGAGAATCCACCCGTATTCCATGACCACCCGGCTGGTGTAATACGGTAATCTTTCCCGGACTGGGGCGGAAATCCATGTATGGATCTTCCGCATTGATCCTGCATTCAATGGCATGCATGGAAGGGAAATAATTAGCGCCGGATATCTTTTCACCGGAGGCAATCTTTATCTGCTCCTTGATCAGGTCGAAATTAGTAACCTCTTCGGTTACACAATGTTCCACCTGTATCCGGGTATTCATTTCCATGAAATAGAAATTCCGGTGCTTATCTACCAGGAATTCTATGGTGCCGACACTTTCGTAACCAATGGCAGAAGCTGCTTTGACGGCAGCAGCACCCATACGTTCACGCAATTCATCGGTCATAAAAGGGGAAGGAGATTCTTCTACCAGTTTCTGGTGACGGCGCTGGATAGAACAATCGCGCTCGCTGAGGTGACAAACGGTTCCGTACCGATCACCCGCTACCTGGATCTCAATATGCCTGGGATCTTCCACAAATTTCTCCATGTAGATTCCATCGTTCTTGAAAGCTGCTCCTGCTTCTGTTTTGGCCGTATTGTATGCACGTTCTAATTCTGATTCTTCCCAAACAACGCGCATCCCTTTACCACCTCCACCGGCAGTGGCCTTGAGGATGACAGGATAACCGATTTCTTTGGCCAGACCTTTGGCCTCATCCACACTGTTCAGCAGACCATCGCTACCGGGAATGACCGGAACACCCGCTCTGATCATGGTTTCCTTTGCGGTAATCTTATCGCCCATTGCCCGGATCTGATCGGGTGTTGGGCCGATGAACTTGATGTTGTATTCGCCGCATATTTCAGCGAATTTGGCATTTTCTGCCAGAAAACCATAACCCGGATGGACACCATCGGCATTGGTAATTTCGGCAGCAGCCATCAGGTGTGGGATATTAAGGTATGAATCTGCACTGGCATGGCGGCCGATGCAGACGGCTTCATCTGCGAATT
>CANHUD010000296.1 GCA_947463665.1 Sphingobacteriales bacterium | reverse complement strand
TCAAATGCAATAGGGGCCTGATTTTCCGATTGTGGAAAAATATAAAAAACGCTTTTTCCCGCTGAAAGTGGGAAATTGTGTTAATTTGTGTCATTATGAGTCAGTTTAGGGTAATTCGCATGCAATGACAGGCTTTTTAGGGGAATATGAAGTTACGCTAGATGCCAAAGGCAGGTTTCTCTTACCGGCAGGACTGAAGAAGCAGTTGCCGGAGGGAGATTCGGCTTCTTTTGTCATCAACCGTGGTTTCGAGAAATGCCTTACGCTGTACCCTATCAGTAGCTGGGAGCCCATTTTTGCGAGGATTGCCAAACTGAATGATTTTGAGCCTAAAGTTCGGGAATTTCGGCGTTGGTTTCTGAATGGAGCTACACAAACGGAACTGGACAGTGCGGGCAGGATGCTGATCCCGAAGAATCTGATGGAGCATGCGGGTCTGGAGAAGGATGTGGTGCTGGTTTCGGCGGTGAATAAGATTGAGATCTGGGATCAGAAAAAATACCAGGAGATGTGCGGTTCGTATTCCAGTGACATGTTCAGTGCGCTGGCTGCCCAGGTGATGAATGGAAATATGGAATAGAAGATGGAGGAGCAGCAACATATAGAATCGGCCGGAGAGTACCATGTGCCGGTGCTGTTGAAGGAAGCGGTGGACGGGTTGGATGTGAAGAAGGACGGGGTTTATGTGGATTGTACGTTTGGTGGTGGCGGGCATAGCAGAGAGATACTGAGGCGTTTGGGAGCAGGGGGGCGCTTGTTTGTGTTTGATCAGGATGAGGATGCGCGGAAGAATGTGCCGGACGACAGGAGGGTGGTGTTTTTACCGTATAATTTCCGGCATATAGGACGGATGTTGCGACTGAACGATGTGGAAAAAGTAGATGGGATACTGGCGGATCTGGGTGTGAGCAGTCACCAGTTTGACGAAGGAGCGAGGGGTTTTTCCATCCGGTTTGATGCACCGCTGGATATGCGGATGGATCAGCGGCAGGAGTTAACGGCGGCAAAATTGCTGGCGGATCTTTCGGAGGAGGAGTTGGTGCATATATTCAGTGCGTATGGAGAAGTGAGCAATTCGAAGACACTGGCGAGAACCATTGTGGCCTACCGGAAAACGCTGCCGATGCAGACGATCCGGCAGTTTCGGGAAGCAGTGCAGCAGGTGGTGAAAGGGAATCCGAACAAATATTTCGCGCAGGTTTTTCAGGCCTTGCGGATTGCGGTGAACGATGAGCTGGGAGCGTTGAAAGAGTTGTTGGAGCAGGTGCCGGTTTTGTTGGTGCCGGGTGGACGAGTGGCGGTGATTACGTTTCACAGCCTGGAGGACCGGATGGTGAAGAATTTTTTCCGGAGTGGCAGTTGGGAAGAGGAAGCGCCGGATGATGTTTATGGAACTAGAAAAGAGCAACCTTTTCATATTCTTACCCGAAAACCTGTACTTCCTTCACCGGAGGAAGTCAGGGAAAACTCAAGATCCAGAAGTGCGAAACTCCGGATCGCAGAAAGAAAGTAACATCTATCATCGACCGTATGGAACTAAAAGAGGGAAAGACTGAATGGAAGAAATGGTTTTTTGGCTACCAGTGGGTAGTCGGGAACATTCCCTTCTTTCTTTTCCTCTCTTTACTAACCGTTTTGTATATCTATAACGGGCATTTATCGGAGAAGACCATCAAGGACATCAACCGAACGATGCGGGAGCTGAAGGAGATTCAGTATGAATACAAGGCGGTCAGCAGCGAGCTGATGTTTCGCAGCAAGCAGAGTGAGCTGATTCGTGCGGTGGAGCCGATGGGACTGAAGCCTTTGTCGCAGCCCCCTGTAACATTGCGAGACTCTATATATTGATTGAAAAACCAATTGCCTCTTGGACATTAAAAAGGACATATTATGGAGAGTGTACCTGATCTTTCTGGGTATTCTTGTGTTCAGTGTGGCCATCGTTGCTAAAACGGTGTACATACAGCAGGCGGAGGGGGAATACTGGAGGAAGATGAGTGATAGCCTGCATTTGGAATACCGGGATCTGGATGCGGAGCGGGGGACCATATACAGTGAGGACGGCTCCATGCTGAGTACGTCCATTCCTTATTTTGATGTACGGATTGATTTTATGGCAGAGGGGTTGCGGGAGAAAAAAGGGGAGCGTTTCAAAAAGAATCTGGATACCTTATCGATACAGTTGTCTGAATTTTTTCAGGACCATACGGTTTCTGAGTACAGGCAGTTGCTTTCATCGGCCTATCGCCGCAGGGAGCGCTATTTTCTGTTACGGCGTAACATCAGTTTTGAGCAGTACCAGGCCATGCGCGACTTTCATCTTATCCGGGATGGCCGTAACAAAAGCGGATTCATATTTGAAGATAAAGAGAAACGTTTAACGCCATTTGGACTGCTCGCCAACCGTACGATTGGTTTATCCAGGGAGTATGTGGACGAGCGGGGCCGGATTATCCGCAAGAATGTAGGACTGGAGCTGACCTATGATTCCTTGCTCAGAGGGGAGAAGGGGCAGCGGCTGGTGCGTCGGCTCGCTGGAGGTGCTTTTGTTCCGATTGAGGGGTCAGATGTTGAGCCGGAGCACGGTCATGATATCATCACCACCATCGATGTAACCATACAGGATATTACAGAGAATGCCTTGTTAAGAGTTCTTGCCGAGAATGAGTGTACCTGGGGAACGGCCATCGTGATGGAAGTGAAGACGGGTAAGATCAGGGCGATTGCCAATCTGGGCCGTCAGACGGATGGAAGTTACAAGGAGGATATGAATTATGCGATCACGAAGTCGGAACCCGGCTCAACCTTCAAATTACTAACCCTACTGGCGGTGCTGGAAGATAATTATGTGAAGCCGGAGGATTATGTAAATCTGGAGAACGGCGTATGGAGTGTGAATGGGCGTACGGTCTACGATAGTGAGCGGCATCATCGTACCGATGTGACTGTGAAGCAGGCGTTTGAGCTCAGTTCGAATGTGGGTATGGCTAAGCTGGCTATGCTGTATTACAGTCGCCAGCCTTCAAAATTCGTTGGACATATTCGTCGCCTGCAGCTGGATGCACCCACCGGGATGGGTATAGTGGGAGAATCCACTCCGATTGTACTGGATCCGCGATCGAGGCATTGGAGTGCAGTGACCCTACCCTGGATGAGTTTTGGGTATAACCTGGCGATCACGCCGCTGCATACGCTTTTATTGTACAATGCGGTGGCCAATGGCGGTAAGATGATGCGGCCGCGACTGGTGAATGCGGTGATGAAAGATGGGAAAACGGTACAGACATTCGTTCCTGAAGTAAAGATCCCGTCGATCTGCAGACCTGAAACACTGGCGATGCTTCGGGAGAGTCTGGAAGGGGTTGTACTGGAAGGTACTGCGAAAAGTCTGGCTACGCCGGCCTATCGTTTTGCAGGCAAAACCGGAACGGCATTGGTGGCAGACGGGGCCAACGGGTACAAGGATAAGATCTATCAGAGTTCATTTGCCGGCTATTTTCCGGC
>CANHUD010000295.1 GCA_947463665.1 Sphingobacteriales bacterium | reverse complement strand
TTTGAGTAGCCATTACTATTTTTTACCCATTAAATCCAGGTCTTGTAATTTTCGTCCGTAATCATCATCTGCCGCTAGTTTCAGAAAATCATCCTGCAACCCCAACACACGCAAGGTATTAAAATAGGCAGCTATGGAAACACTGCTCTTCCCTTTTTCAATATGATACAGGGTTGTTCGGTCAATACCGGCTCGTTCTGCCACCTGCAGCATGGTTAATTTCCGCCGCTTTCTGGCCAGTTTGATGTTTTCGCCCACCTGTTCCAGTATTTTCTGGTGTTTAGGGAATACAAGCTGCTTTTTCCGGCTCATGATAAAATGTTGTATAATTTCAACAAATATAAATCACTTGTTGAAAATATAAAACATTATTGATTATTAGAATTTATTAATATGTTACTGGGTGGTGCTCCGCCATGAGATCGATTATCACCGATCAGCCCGACTCCATGATCAGATCATCGTCAGCACCTGGGTGGGAGAGACCTCCGGTGTTCGCTCCATAAGGCATGTTGAAATTCTCGACCAGCAACGCCGAAAGATCGTATCCGCTAAAACAACCTACTGCTGCATCGATACCGTAAGTTTCAGGCCGATGCGCATTTCAGAGGAGATCATGTCGCTTCTTAATCCTGAGCGCAACTGATCTGGAATGTGAATGACGAAGCCAGAGTGAACGCGGTTTTGGATCATTTTGTTGACGTCAACAAAATGATAGAGTCAGCAAAATCGAGTGTTCTGAATCTTCTCCGTATTAAAGTTATGCAACAAAATATCCGGTCGACTTGCCTCGTCCCTCCCTGGTGATTATACCCTTCATTGAGCAAACAGCTGATTAAAAACGATAACCATTCGCAAATACACGAATGATTACCTGATAAAGGCAACTAAAAATATCCGTATTTATACGATAATATACGAATACGGATACGAATTGCCCGACAATAAAAATTGATATATACAAGCCCAGACAAACGGTCTGTGGACAATTGAATTAGATAACATAGAAGATTTTTCCCGAAAAAAAGATATTGGGTACGGATAACCAGGTACTACCTTAGAAAGTCGCTCTTTTATTTCGAGCTGTAATAATAAATATGATCTATGCCAGCCAATTACAATGTTATAAAGGAAATAGCCGGGGACTTTGTTAGTCAAACCTATAAAAATGATATTCCGAATGGTTATTGTTTTTCATTGTGCTACCCATTATCCGTTTTGTTTACATTGATGGACATCCAACATGAAATTACATTCGGTAAAGCGCTGCAAAAACAGATAGAGCTCTCTCATTTTTGGATTACGCTCGATGGAAATCGAACCATACTGGATGCAACCATTAAACAATTTAATCCAAACGAATTTCCGGTCTTTTTAGGGGATATCCGTGAAAATGAAACTACCAAAAAGTATAAGATAATAGAACGCACCGATCATGATACATTCGCTCAAACCCATGATTCCTGGGCTGAACCGCTCTTTCATCAGGAACATAGAAGACCGTTTCCGCCTGATCTGGAAATCAAACTGATTTCGTTTAATCTTACGGCTGCAAATGTGTTGATTTCATACATCCGTACATTCGGATTGAAAGATAAACTCCTTAGTTCCGCTTATGGTTTGCAGTATTTCCAGCCGATCCGTTTTTACCTAAAGAATCATCACACAACAGGCATGGCCTGTAAGGATGAAATAATCAGACTCGGGTAACTAAATTGTCAGAAAATTGCCTAATTGCATATGATGGTATTTATTTTTTGGGAAAGTTTATGGGCCGAATCGCCAAGGAGTTCCAGCATTGGCTGGATTAGCCCGAGGCTTCCCTCCCTCATCTTGAAAATGGGCTTGCTAACGTATCGCTGCCAGCGGCTATGGCTGGTGCCAACTGGGTGGAGCTGTTAATCCATTTGATACCCAGCTGGCACAAAAAAGTACCCAGTTGGTGTCTTTAAATTGGCCTGAAAATCAAATACATACAATAGAAGAAATAGAAATGGTACCCAGCTGGCGCCAGAAAGGTACCGAGCTCCTTACCAAAAAAGCATGGTGCCTAATCTGCATATTAGCCATGGCCAGTGAGCCGGTAAAAATGAGTGAACTGATGTCTGCACTGGACTATAAGAACACTAAAACATTCAGGGATAACTACCTGTCGCCACTGCGCTAGGCTGGCTTTATTGAATTTACCAAACCGGAAAAGCACACTGATCCGGGCAATAAGTACAGGATTACAGTGTCCGGAAAATCATTTCTGGGAGGCATGGTATGATACACCGGTTTTCATCATGCATAAACAATCTGGGCTAAACCTTTTAAAAGTGCCCTTGAAAATGCAGTCAGTACAACCGCATTGCCGGGTATTTCAGCAGTTCTATTGTTGAAATTGCAGGGGAGTACATAGAAAAATGACCGGAACGATCCGGATTATTTGCAACTCAAAACAGCAGGCTAAGTATGTAAAAATTTATCAAAGATCAATCACAGGCTCTATGTTGGGTAACAGTTGAAAAAATCCAGAATTATTTGGTGGCACTAGGATTGAAAGGTAATTTTCATAACCGTCAATTATTATTTTAATGTCCAATGAAATAACACTGGAATCAAAGTGTAAAACACCTTGGCGAGTAAATAAATTTACTTTCTTGATTAAATCCGACTGAAATCCACTGCCAATAAAATTTTTACTTTTTGCCATAAGTAAGAGGGAATCATATGTATAATCGCCGTTTTTTGTTTTGATTGACAAACCATCTGGTAAGGTAAAAACACGAAACAACGGAATTTCATATTCAATGCCATTTTTATTGTTGATTTCTAATAAAAATCCATTAATCATATATACCTATTTAAAACGCATTTAGAAAGTTCTTATGTGGTTAAGCTGTTTCTGTATCAACCCCCCTAATTCTTGGATAAAATTGGGGTTAAAATTGATACAATGTCATTTTTTTCAGTTTTATCGAAAGGAAAAATTAATTATTTGTCGGCAACGATAAAACTGCCCAGCGTGCGGCAATGTTTTACAGCCTCTCAAACCTATAATTCCTGGGCTGAACCGCTCTTTCAACAGGAACAGCGAAGAGCGTTGCCTCCTGATCTGGAAAAAAAACTGATATCGTTTAATCTTACGGCTGCAAATGTGTTGTTTTCATACATTCATACATTCGGATTGAAAGATAAACTGCTTAGTTCCGATTATGGGTTGCAGTACTTCCAGCCTATCCGTTTTTATCTAATGAATCATCACACAACAGGCATGGCCTATAAGAATGAAATAACCAGACTCGGATAACTAAATTGTCGGAAAATTGCCCAATTGCATACGCTGATATTCATTTTTTGCATAAATTGTAAGAATTCCAGCTGAAAACGTACGAATCCTGCGGATGGTGTTGTCATTTTGTAGAGTGAATAGGATGGGAGCGGGTTCTCAAAACTAATCTTATGAGTCTGACAAAACATCTGCGGAAAGCAGGATACGACCTCATCAAAGGGCCGGTCCGAAATCACAAGCCCCTG
>CANHUD010000294.1 GCA_947463665.1 Sphingobacteriales bacterium | reverse complement strand
ATCATCAATCTCTTCCGCTTCCGGCGAAACCGAAGCCTCAAAGTACTCCAGAACCGTCTGATAGAAGAAGAACAGGAAAAATTCATCGATTACCGGTTCAATAAAGATCTGGTACGGCAAATCACCGGCTTCACCGGCTCCAACCTCGAACGGTTCATGAAAATCTGGCGCCCCTATTACGAATGGGTCGTCATAACCACCGAACTGGAATTCCATACCTGGATCCTCGAAGCCTCCCGCGCCTACACCCGTGGAGAAATGCCCTGGCTCCTCCGTTAACAAAGCAGCCATTCCCGGATCTTTCCTATATTGGGAAAAAAAGATATGCGCCTGCTCTCCCTTTTCCTGCTGCTGGTGTCCCTGAATGGTTTCGCCCAAACCGCCTCCACCGCACTGTCCCCGGCCGCCAATGCCAAAGAAGCTGGTTTTTCAGCAGACCGTCTGAAACGGATCGATCAGAACCTGCAAAGCTGGATCGACCAGCAACAAATGAATGGCTGCGTGGCCTTCATCGCCCGGAAAGGAAAAATCGTGTACCACAAAGCTTTCGGTTACGATAACCTGGAGAAAAAAACACCCATGCGCACGGATCATATCTTCCGTATCATGTCGCAATCCAAAGCCATCACCAGCGTGGCCATCATGATGCTCATGGAAGAAGGAAAACTCACCCTCAATGACCCGGTGTCCCGCTTCATACCGGAATTCAAAAACCCACAGGTCATCACCTCTTTCAACCTCAAAGACACCACCTGGCAGTCGGCCCCCGCCAAACGGGAAATCACTATCAAAGACCTGCTCACCCATACATCAGGACTGGGCTATGCACAGATCGGCAGCGCAGAAGCTAAAGCCATGTATCACAAATACCGCATCCCCGGCGGTATCGCCTTCTCCGGAATGGTGTTGGGCGATGCCATCAAACGGCTCGGAAAACTTCCTGTCTTCCACCAGCCGGGAGAAAAATATACCTACGGCCTCAATAACGATGTACTGGGATATGTAGTGGAAGTGGCTTCCGGTATGCGTTTCGACACCTTCCTCCAGACCCGCCTGTTTGCACCGCTGGGCATGAACGATACCTATTTTTACCTGCCGGCCCCCAAACAAAACCGGCTCGTGAACGCCTACCAGCAGATCGACGGACAACTGAAAATGATGCCGGAAAAAATGAACATCGTGGAAGAAGTACACCGCGATTATCCCAATATGAACGGAACCTATTTATCCGGTGGTGCCGGCCTCTCCTCTACCATCAAAGACTACGCGATCTTCCTGCAGATGCTAGTCAACGGCGGATCCTACAATGGTACACAAATCCTCTCCAGAGCCTCCGTTCGCATGATGACCTCCAACCAGATCGGTCCTACTGTAAATAATGGCGATGATTTCGGACTGGGCTTCGGACTGACCAACGAAAAAGAAGCCGCCTCCAGCCCGCTCAGCGCCGGCTCCTTCGAATGGGGCGGAATGTTCGCTACCCATTTCTGGGCCGATCCCAAAGAAGGCATCGTGGCCCTGATCTTCCGCAATATATGGCCCACCTCCTTCGATGCCGGTGGCAAATTCAAACTACTAACCTATCAGGCTATTGCCGATTAACATGAAAGCATTTCTTTTTACCACAGCCCTGCTGATGGGTGCAACGGTATGGGCACAACCCTTAGACCGACTGCACCGCAAAGCACTGGTGATCGATACACATAACGATTTCATCAGTATAAGCCTGAGCAACCGCATTGCCTTCGATGCCAGCCTCCAGGGGCGGACGCACTCTGATCTGAACCGCATGTTCAAAGGTGGCATCGACGCCCAGTTCTTCTCCATCTTCGGCGGAGGAGACATCGGCTTCGCACACGCCATGCAGGAGATCGATTCCGTGTATGCTATCGCGCAGCGAAACCCCGATCGCGTGGCCCTGGCCACCTCTCCCGCTGAACTGAAGAAAGCCGCCAGATCCGGTAAACTCGCAGCCCTCATGGGCGTAGAAGGCGGCCACATGATCGAAGACGATCTCAACAAACTACAAACCCTTTACAACCGCGGCGTCCGCTACATGACGCTCACCTGGAACAACAGCACCCTGTGGGCCAGCTCCGCGGCAGAAGAAACCTCCGGCAAAATCCCGGTGGAAAAACGCGGCCTGAACTCGTTCGGTCAGCAGGTGGTGCAGAAAATGAACGAGATGGGCATGATGGTTGATATCTCCCATGTAGGCGAAAAAACCTTCTGGGATGTGATGAAGATAGTAACCAAACCGGTTATAGCCTCCCATAGCAGCGTCTATCATTTTGCCCCGGTACCCCGCAATCTGAAAGATGATCAGATCGATGCCATCGGGAAAAATGGCGGTGTGATCTGTGTGAATTTTTACTCGGGATTTCTCGACAGCACCTTCGATAAAAAAAGTGCCAGACCGCCCCTTTCCAAACTCATCGATCATATCGACTACATAGCAAAACGCATAGGCGTAGATCATGTAGGACTGGGCTCGGATTTCGATGGCATCGGATCTTCACCACAGGAGCTGGACGGTGTGCAGGATTTCCCGAAAATCACGCGTGCCCTGCTGGAACGAGGCTATTCCAATAAAGACATTCGTAAAATACTCGGCGGAAATGTGCTACGCGTGTTCGCCGCTAATGACAGAAAATGACCACTGTACAACCCGCTCAGCGATTGCTTTCCCTGGATTTTCTCCGGGGCCTCATCATGGTGCTGCTGGCACTGGAAAGTGCCGGCCTGTTTGACCGGATCGATGAACTCTCCACCAACCCTGCTGTGAAAGGACTGATGCTGCAATTCTTTCATCACCCCTGGAACGGCCTCCGTTTCTGGGACCTGATCCAGCCTGGCTTCATGTTCATGGCCGGAACCGCCATGGCCTATTCCCTCGATAAACAATTCCGCAACGGAGTATCCTGGAACGATGCGTTCATCAAAGTACTCAAACGCTCCGGATGGCTGTTCTTCTGGGGCGTGCTGGATTACGCCGTCAAAAAAGACGGATCACTGTCGTTCGAACTCTGGGACGTCCTCACCCAGCTATCCTTCACCACCCTGGTCGCCTTTCTGATCTTCCGCTGGAGCTACCGCGCGCAAATCCTTACCAGCATTGGCATCCTGCTGCTCACAGAACTACTGTACAGATTCACCAATATTCCCGGATTTGACCAGCCCTTCACCGATCAGCAGAATTTTGGGAATTACATGGATCTGATCCTGATGAATAAAATCAATGGCGGTGGATGGGTAGCCATCAACTGCCTGCCCACGGCCGTTCATACCATCGCCGGTGCGATGGCAGGAAAATGGCTGCTCGAAAAAAGACCTTTGCAACCTCTGGTCGTGGCCGGACTCGCCACCCTGCTGGCCGGTTATGCGCTGGACTTCGCCGGCATCACCCCCATCATCAAACGCATCGCTACCTCATCGTTCACCCTCGCCTCCCTGGGATGGTGCCTCTTCGCCCTCGCCTTCGTGTACTGGTGGATCGATATACGCAGCCATAAACGCTACCT
>CANHUD010000293.1 GCA_947463665.1 Sphingobacteriales bacterium | reverse complement strand
AATATCGCCGCTTACGTATCGGTTTTCCCTCCCTTGTTACATGAAAAAACATGCGGCCGTCGGAATCAAAACAATGATTTTCTAAAAACTCTATGCCTTTTCGGGCTCCATCCAGCCACTCCTGCTTTTTCTCAACCGTATTGTACAAGGTAGACAACATCCAGGCAGCCCGGCCCTGGATCCATACGGCCTTATCATCATCGATCAGACTGCCATCGGCATCCCGCATCAGCAAATAACCTCCGTACTCCTGATCAATGCTCCTCGGAAACCAGAAAGGTATCGTATCCTCCAATAACTGCTTTCGATAAAAAGCTCCTAATTCAGCCAGCCGCTCTCTCATCTTATGATTTCATTTACCGGTATCCGCACAAAATATAAATCGCGAATTCCTTCATACAACAATCCAATGGTGCGCTCATCAATGGGTACCATTACTGAATAACCAAAGGTAGTACGCTCATCAATCAGTAACCGGTGTGGCCATGTGTTTCCACCATCCCCACTGGCGCGGATTGACATATCCACCCTCGAAAAGGATGACGCCGGATTGCTGAAGAACAGGTATTCCTTCCTTATTTTTCCTGCCCCTACAGCAGCCTTCATAAATCCCGCCATACACACGGGATCTTCTAATGTCTGATAAGATGTAGGATGTTCCACCCAGGTGGTTCCCATATCTTTTGTTACCGATACACTACGGAATTTCCCACGGTTATCCCGCATGCTCAACATCAGCGTTCCCTCTTCTGTTTCCGCTACCTGTGCTTCCGTAGTATTTGATTTTGGAGCCGATAACCCACGCTTCCAGGTTTTACCACGATCTGTACTGTATATGATGGTGGCATGCGGCATATGTGCTGCATCCCAGTACTGTGCTGCAAAAACAAGGGTACCATTCTTCATCACTATCCCATTCCCG
The DNA here is from genome assembly GCA_947463665.1 of Sphingobacteriales bacterium. Classification (GTDB taxonomy): domain Bacteria; phylum Bacteroidota; class Bacteroidia; order Chitinophagales; family Chitinophagaceae; genus Pollutibacter. The sequence continues at coordinate 2,606 of CANHUD010000293.1, read as the reverse complement.
GGGCCCTGAAAAAATAATTTCCATGCCGGATCTTTTACCTGTGGGGTAATACTAACCGGTTTGGACCAGGTCTGTCCATCGTCCGAACTCTCTGAGATCACCAGCTGCCCGGTCTCATCCGGCGTTAACCCCGGCCTGGATCCGGCTATCGACCGGTTACCCTTACTCCATAAGGCTACCATATACAACTTCCTGCTCAGAGGATCAAACACAATCGCGGGATCACCCACCCCATTCTGATCGTGAGGCTCCCCCATATCCATAATGATCTTCATGGGTTCCCAGGTATGACCACCATCCAAACTCCTGCTCATCCCAACGTCCACATTCGCCGGCAAATCACCGCTGTGCTTATACCGATTGTCATATACCGCTACCAGTGTTTTTCTGTCCGTTATCGCTATTCCCGGAATCCGATACGTATGCACGCCATCGTCCCATGCCCGCCTTACAGCCACCGCCTTCCGCTTTCGAAAACCTATACCCTGCTCCTGAACCAGCAGCCGTTGCCCCCTGTCTGTTCCTGCCTCGCGGACGTGCATCTCCAGATATCCATCCGGTACCGCTGTTCCTTTCAGCTTAACTCCCAGCCAGAAATACTGATAACCCGGTTTCAATATCACCCCCTCCGGCAATTGAATGCGCCCTGAAAAACCCTCCGGATGCCCTTTCAACAGGGGAGAACGTCCGTCAAATAACGACTCCGTTCCGTTGGCAAAAAGAAATAAACTATCAGCCTCCTTCCTTGTTGCTGCATCCAGCTCCACTACAAACGATTGCAGCCTGGTAGGCGGAACGCCGGCTTCCATGTAAACCGCTACCCGAAGAAAAGCGTTGACCAGCTGACCCCGGATAACCGGAGCTACCGGCGCCGTGGCTGTTATGCGGATTCCCATGGCCACATCATGCTCCAAGCCCACTGCCGAAAGGGCATTTATACCTATTGCAAGGGCTAAAATCATTGTTCGCATACTCAAAAGTAATTATTATGTATTACATATAACAATTGTGCGTTTTTTTTCCTCCTTTTCAGGGAAGGCTTACAGTCAATTTCCCGTAATTTTACATCATTTATTAAACGAAAAAGCGTTTACGCCATAAAATGTTATACATAATTTATGGAGCAGATCAAACAAAGTTTACGGTCTATTGATACCAGCAGCCTGGTCGACAAAGTAGAGGCCAACCTGGTGGCGCTGCTACGTGACCGTAAGCTTCGTGTTGGAGATGCCATTCCTAAAGAAATGGAACTGGCGGAGCTCCTGGGCGTAAGTCGCACCGTTGTCAGGGAAGCACTCCTCCGGCTTCGGATGCTGGGGCTCATCGAATCCAAAAAGAAAAAAGGGGCCGTTATCACCTCACCGGAAATATTCGGTACACTGAACAAAACCCTGAACCCTTATCTGCTGAATAAGGAAACCCTTCGCGATATTTTCGAAATACGGCTAGCCCTTGAAATAGGTATGGCCGATTTCATCTTCCACCGCATTAAACCTTCAGACATTGAAGAACTGCGTGCCATTGTTGCCAAAGAACCTGCCGCCACAGAACAGCATCTTTTCAATACAGAACATGAGGTGGCCTTTCATGGAAAACTCTATCAGATTTCCGGAAATGAGTCGCTGAAAAAATTTCAGAACCTGCTGCTCCCCGTCTTTGAATATGTTCACTCCAGCGGCCAGCTAAGAAAAGTCAGTACCGTTCGTAAATTCGTTTCCCATAAAGGACTGGTCGATATTCTCGAAAACGGCTCTCCCGAACTCTTCCGAAACGCCATGCGCAACCACCTGGAAAATCATTTCATCCGGCTGTTCGGCGAAGACTGACACCACTTACGCTATTACTACCAGATCAGTTTCCCCGTACCAGACCTCAAAAAAAGAACCATAACAGGTTTCGATCTCCCTGCGCTTCAGTTTCAGCGTGGGCGTAAGCATACTGTTTTCAATGGTCCAGCTTTCCTCCAATACAATAACTTTCCCGATCTTCTCATGCGCATCCAGCCGGGTATTGATTCGCCGGATATGCTCCTCCAGCTCCTCCCTGATTTTCAGCCTGTCTCTTCCCTTACCCGTTTCGGTTAGTGTTATCAGCACTATAGGCTGAGGCAACGCCTCCCCGGTCACACAGCTCATTTCCACATCTGCATGCTCCCCGATCATCATCTCAATCGGCCCGGGCACCACATACTTTCCCTTACTGGTCTTGAACAACTCTTTCGTCCTTCCTATAATGCGCAAAAACCCGTCTGGATCCAGCACACCCCGGTCGCCCGTTCGCAGAAAACCATCCTCTGTAAACGAAGCCATTGTCTGCTCCGGCTCTTTGTAATATCCGGTCATCATACCCTCATGCCGGATGAAAATCTCATCTTCTGCCCCCAATCGCAACTCCACATGATCCAGCAGATGCCCCACATAACCCGGTTTTGCTTCTTCGATCAGACTGCCAAAACTGTACGCAAAATTCTCCGTCATCGCATACCCTTCCGCAATCACAAACCCTATTCTCCGGTACCAGTTCAGCAATTCAGGTGGAATAGGAGAGGCTCCGGTATACATGATCCGGGTATCGTCAAACCCAAAACCTTTACGGATCTTTCGTTT
>CANHUD010000292.1 GCA_947463665.1 Sphingobacteriales bacterium | reverse complement strand
GTCCCTACTCCGGCCTTTTTCCCGTTCAGGAAAAATGTACAATAGCCTAATCCCGATATATACACTCGGGCAGATACCGGCTTTGCCTTGAGCGCAAATGTTTTACGAAACAACGGTGCCGGTCGGAATTCCTTATCGTTGCCATCCGTGATCCATTTGGCCTTCCACGATTCTTTTCCCTGCAACTTCGCAGTTTCAAACCACTCTACTGCAGATGCAGTTCCCACCTGATCCCCTGCCCCAAAAGATCTCACCATCCAGTAATAACGGGTGTAGGAACGTAAGTCCGGCAGATTCACCTCCATACCCTGTTTTTCAGCAGTACGTACACCCGAATCATACACATCCGCCTGGCCGGCTGCCAGTTTCGCCGCCGAACTGGCAATCAGGATGCGAAAGCCTTTCTGCGTGCCATTCCCGGCACTATGATCGTACGCCCAGTTGAAACGCAGGGTACTGGTCTCAACGCCCAACGGCCTGGATACGAATTCACAGGTAAGCGCAACAGGAGAAGCAGCATATCCAAGAGAGATATTAAACAACAGCAGCGTGAGCGCGAGAAAGACTTTTTTCATGTTGGCAGATCGTTTGTCTTGTAATATACTGTTTTTACCTTTTGTATATTAGCTATAGATCTCATTTCAAATAGACCCGTGCTGCATTGCCACCCATGATCGCCCTCTGCTCTGAAAGGCTGAGATCCGCGATCAGCTGCGTTACAGTTTCTACCCATCTGCCATAAGAAGTACCCAGTAAACAAACCGGCCAATCAGACCCAAACAATATCCTGCCGGGACCAAACGCCTCCAGCAACGTATCAACATACGGTTTCAGTAATTCGATATCCCACTCTTTCCCCTGAACCTCGGTGGTCATCCCGGAAAGCTTACAAGAAACATGTTCCCGTTCAGCCAGTTGACGAATATTCGTTGCCCAAACCTCGTCAAACGCTTCCCTTCGAATTCGTGGCTTGGCAAGATGATCAACCACCATTTGCAATTCGGGATGTTTATCCACAAACGCTATCGTTTGTGGAAGATGGCGTTCAAAGATCAACACATCATAACACACCGAATAGCGGCTTAGTACCTTGATGCCGGCGTTGAAATCCGGACGTAAAATGAATTGATCATCCGGCTCATCATGTACCACATGGCGGAATCCTATGATCTTTTCATGCTGTACATATCGTTCGATATAGTCCTCTGCATCTTTAGCACATAAAGGTATCCAGCCCACTACCCCTTTGATCAGCGAATGATCTTTCGCTAAGCCAAGTAAAAAATCAGTCTCCTGCGTCAGCTGACGCGCCTGAACCGCAAGAGTGCCGTCAATTCCGGCGGCTTCAAGCAAGGGCTGAAGATCGGAAGGGAGAAAATCCCGCCGCAATTGATCATGTTCATCGGACATCCAAACATAATCCGTTGTATTGTACTGCCAGAAATGCTGGTGACTGTCGATCCGCATCATGAATATTTCCAGTTTTGATTAGCTACCGGTTCCAGAATCTGATGAACTCGTAACAGAAGCTCCACATCCATTGGCTCTTCACTCCAGGCAATATTCTTTTTTACTGAAGCCGGATCAGCACTACTAAACATAGTTGTTACTATTTCGGGATGCTGACTGGAAAACTGAAGCGCCAGCTTTTCAATGCAGCTTCCGCATGCCCTACAAAAAGCAGCTGCCTTCTCAAAAACCGCACGCTGCACAGGTGTTGCAGGATGCCAGACAGGAGCCCCTCTGGACGTCAGCAGCCCCGATGCAAACGGGGAGGCATTGATCATTCCGATTCCTCTGGCCTTGGCCAATGGCAGCAGATCCAACAGGCGGTTGTTTTGTAAGGTATATAGATTGTGCGACAGTCCAACATCGATCGAACACTTTTCCAGTACCCGTTGCCAAAGGTCAGGAGGATACATTCCAATACCCACCGCTCCGATCCTGCCTTCGGCCCTGAGATCATGCAGTGTTTGCAATCCTTCCAACAGCGCCCATTCCGTATGCCGGCGATCCAGGTATTCAATGTCATGCAAATACACCACATCAAAGTAGTCAACGCCGATTCGTTCTGAACTTTGATCCAATGATCGCCTTATCCCATCTGCACTGTAATCGAACGTATCTTTCCCATATCCATCGATCGCCGTATACTTCCCAACTTTGGTTGACACATAAAAATCCGATCGGTTGATCCCTTTCAACGCCTTACCCAAAACGGACTCCGCTTTCGTTCCTCCATACGCAGGGGCTACGTCAATGTAATTGACACCAAGATCCAACGCCGTATGTACAGCCTGAATGGCATCCTGCTCTCTTACAGAACGAAAAACCCCTCCCAGTGAAGAGGCTCCGAAACTTATCTGCGAAACACGCATACCGGTTCTTCCCAATGGAAAATACTTCATGATGCGATTTGTATTTTCATATGACCATTCTTCTCCAATGCCTGCTGAAAAGCAAGAGGAATATCATCAAAAGAAAATGTAGCCGTAACCATTCCGTCGAGCTCAATGATACCCGAAGCCACCAGCTTCAGTGCCTCCTCAAATACATGAGCAAACCGGAAAGATCCCAGTAAACGAAGCTGCCGGTTCATAATAACATTACCAGATATACTAAACGTTTCAGGTAGGGTTCCTACCAGTACAACATCCCCGCCCCTCTTCACCACATGAAGAGCATTCGATAAAGCAGCAGGATTACCGGATGCCTCAAAAGCAACATCAAAATCAGCCATACCTTTCCATTCAGACTCAACCAACGGATCTACCACAGCCGACGCCCCGCTTTTCAAAGCAAAGCCACGGGCAAATGCATCCACATCACTTACCGTAATGGAGTAGGTACCAAAAGCCTTCAAAACGCGCAGAATCAGCTGCCCAATTGGCCCTCCACCGGCAATGAATACAGATTTCCCGGAAACATGCCCCGCCTGCCGTACCGCATGAAGAGCCACACATAAAGGTTCCAGTAATGCCGCATGCTCCATGGGCATCTGTGGCGGTAACACATAACAATTCACAGCCGGTACTACCACAAACTGACTCATCGATCCGTCGATATGCGGATGACAACTGGCAGAACCAAAATACCGCATAGACAGACAAAGATTATACTGCCCACTCCTGCAGTGGTGACAAGTCCCGCAGGGCATAGACGGGTCCACAGCTACACAGTCCCCAACCGCTAACCCCTGCACCTGTTGCCCAACACGCTCCACCACGCCCGCAAATTCATGACCCAATGCAAAAGGATACAACGGTTTATACTGACCACAATACCCGTGCCGGAAATAATGTATGTCCGATCCGCAAATGCCAGTGAATACTGGTCTTACCAGCACTTCATGAGCACCGGGAACAGGAACCGCCTTCTCAACCAGCCGGATATCCTTAGGACCAAATAACTGAAATGTCTTCATCACGGTAAATTTAGATGTCCACACCCTCCTGCTTTCCAAAAACCCGAACAGAATAGATATGAGCCCGATCAATACCATTCGTACCCAAACATTCAATTCTTATTTTCCGGACCTTACTAACCTCTATGGAGT
>CANHUD010000291.1 GCA_947463665.1 Sphingobacteriales bacterium | reverse complement strand
TTTCCGTCTGGATATAATCGCTGCCGTTCCAGGTGGTGGAATTGAAATCCTCCGACATAGTTTTACGGGGATAGCTGAGGGAAACCTGGTAGCCCCATTTCTTTTGGGCGCGGAAGGCATAACCGAGACCGATTTCACCATAATAGCCGGAACCGTACCGGTATACAGTGGGGGTAGGAGGATTCGTGCCTCGTATCCCACCCCACCAGAAAGGTGGTTGAGTATAGTCGGGTTCCATGGAAAAATTATACCCCAGACTGGCCAGGGCAAAAGGTCTTCTTTTACCTTTTCCATACACATATCTTCCCTGTGCATAGAGCGGCATACTCCGGAAGCGGTATTCGTCCATTGCGAGTCCGCCGCCCAGCATCCAGCCGTTTCGCTGAACCCCTCCCTGCACGCGCAGATCGGTGGAGGGTTCATAGGATGCCCATACGGCACCGCCCTCAGCGGTTACCCAGGGATTCCAGACCGTAGTTTTTTTTGCGGGCGATTGCGCATAGGCGATGCTCAGGCATAACCAGCCGGCAAGGGTAAGTACGATTCTCATATATTGATCCGGATGGTTGAGGCAATGACGGGATTGGCCGGATTCCGGTAATCGATCAGATACAGGCCGTCGGTTGCCGTTACGATCGCGATTCCGCCGAGGGTGATCACATCATAGGCGTTCATGCCTTTTAGCATCGATACAGGTTTGATGTCGCGGGGATTCTGTGCATCCAGGATCCGCAACCCGTCTTTTCCATCGCAGATCAGCAGCAGGTTGCCATCTTTGGAGAGTCCGTGCGGATTGGTCATGGGATAGGATTTCACCAGGGATGGCTTGGTGATGTTCGTAACATCCACTACATCGAGCTGGTTGATGAAGCCCTGGCACTCGTTGCCATTGCGCAGGGTGACAAACGCGAACTGGTCATCGGCCACTACCGGGTCACAGACACGGGCATGATCGAACCGGCCTTTCTGGATGGGCTGGTCTTTGTTGGTGATGTCGAAAATATACATGCCCGTCATGGAGCCGATGAAGAGATTCTGTTTGTAAGGGAAGATGGTTTCAATGTCCCATCCGATCTGGGCTTTGCCTATCATGGTAGGTTTTTCCGCAACGTTTACGTTAAAGACGTTGAGGTTCGACTGGCTGACCGTATAGAGGCGGTCGGCGGCCAGCGCGAACCGGGCCATACTGCCACCGGTACCGTTGCCGGCGGTGGTGCGGAGGGCAGACATCGAGAAAAGTACATTCGCTTCTTTCATGGTTCCGAACCAATTGGCGTAGTCTTTTTGCAGGATGGAGGTATCCACCCGAATCCAGTCGGTGATCACCTGTCCTTTCGGAGGCAGGTAGCCATTGTAGTAGTTTTCGGGGAAGGCGCTTTCGGCGATATGTGTGCGCCGGATGTTCAGCGGATCGGTTATATCGATGGCCACCAGATCGGTGAACATATCGGCATAGAGGATGGAGTTGCGAACGGCCATATCCACGCAGCCGGGAATTTTGATGAACGACACCCGTTTGGGCTGGGCGGCATTGCGGATATCGATCACATGAATACCCCGGTGGAGATCGTTCAGGAATACATAGCCGTCTTTGTAATAGATCTTACCCGGCTGGCGGATGTCTTCTGCCGGATAGCTGCGAATTTCAGCACGGGCCTGTTCGCTGGTTTTGTATACAGGCCGGAAGAACGTATAGGTTTGAAGTACCTCATCCTGCAGACAGCCGGTGAGGAGAACGGAAAAGATGATCAGGGGTGCAAACAGCCGCTTCATAAAAACAATTAAATGTAAATGGATGACAAGATGCAAAGGTAAATTGCTGCATGTGTGTAACCAAGGCTTCCGTACCTTTGTACAAATGATGGAAAGATGAAGAGAGTTATCCGTTTACTGTTGATCGTTCTTCTTCTGACAGCTGCACATTCTGCTGACGCCCAGTGTTCGATTTGTACCAAAACAGCACAGCAACTGGGTCATAAGCCTGCAAAAGGGCTTAACACCGGAATCATTTACCTGATGATCGCCCCTTTTGCGATTATGGGTTTTGTGGGGTATAGGTATTTTAAAGGGCAGAAAATTAGAGATTAGATTTTAGAGATTAACTCTAGACTCTAATCTCTAACCTTTTACCTCTAACCTCTAATCTCTAAATTTTGTGCGATCCATCGCAATACGGCGGATTCTTGGTTTTTTTACACATACAGAGCCACACTTCTTCTTCTTTTTCAAATTCCACGCGGAGGCTCTTGAACGGCATGCCTTCAATCTGTTTGTGGCGGCCATCGCAGAAAGGCTGTTTCTGGCTTAGACCACAGGTGCACCAGGCATAGGGTTTTTCGGAGGTTACTTTCACGCAGCAGGGTTCGTTGGCCGCTGCTACCGGTTCTGTCATTCTGATAGGCTGATCACTCATAATCAATGGTTATATTGGTCAATAAATCTATACAAATTAAAATCGTTTCGGTTCATCTGCAGGCCGATAGCATCTGCCATGTCGGCTTTTGAAAGATCTTTCATTCTGGCTTCTGTGATCAGTCGCCATGCTTTTTCAGTTAGTAAAATCTTTTTTCGGGCCGGAATCTGCTGTTGTTGCTGTTGCTGACCGATGGCTGCTGCCAGTTCCCCGATGCCCTGTTTTTCCGTGGCCACCGTGCGGATCACCGGGAGGTTTTTCCCGGAGGCATGGGCCAGGGATTCCAGATGATGTATAAACGTCAGCGCATCGGGACGGTCTGCTTTGTTCACCACAAACACATCGGCAATTTCCATCAGTCCGGCTTTCATTGTCTGGATCTCATCTCCGGCTTCAGGTACCAGCACTACTACGGTGATATCGGCCAGTCCGGCGATTTCAATTTCGCTCTGGCCAACCCCTACGGTTTCGATGATCACCACATCAAAGGCCAGGGAGCCCAGGAAGTCAGCGATCTCCAGCGTATGCGGATGCAGTCCGCCCAGGGCACCTCTGGAGGCCAGCGAGCGGATGTACACCTGCGGATGCGTGTACCAGTCGCTCATGCGGATGCGGTCTCCCAGCAGAGCACCCAGATGAAAGGGAGAGGAGGGGTCCACGCAGAGAACGGCCACGCGTTTGCCGGCCTCCACATAGTGTCCGATCAGTTTATCGGTGAGCGTACTTTTTCCAGCTCCCGGCGGACCGGTGATGCCGATGACGGGTACGGTTCCGCCGGCGGGTAGTGCCCGCAACAGATCGGCGCTGCCTTCGGCTTCATTCTCAATAAGCGTGATGCATCGGGCAATTCCGCGTACATCGTGCTGTTTTGCGCGATCGTAATATGGTTTCCAATGCATAGTTTGTTAATTTCGACAGCTAAACCGTTGTAAAATTAAGGGAAGGATCATTGCTACGCTGATCATTTTGATGTGGGCCGGACTGCTCTGGTCACGCGCACTGCTGTCGGTAGCCACTATTTTATTCCTGACAACCGCCATTCTTACCGGCGGGCGGCAGGCATGGCAGCTGTTCCGCTCTTCCTACTGGCTGCAGGGGATGACCCTGCTGTTCTGGATGCCGTTTTTGAGCGGCCTGTGGTCGGCCGACA
>CANHUD010000290.1 GCA_947463665.1 Sphingobacteriales bacterium | reverse complement strand
TTCTTATGTACTTGAATCCCCGCATGAAAAAGGCGTGCTGTATGTGGGGAGTGACGATGGCCTCGTGCATCTGACCCGGGATGGCGGAAAGACCTGGAGCAACATCACACCTGCCGGATTGTCGGAATGCCTGATCAATAGCATCGAGGTGAGTCCGCACGATAAGGCCACTGTGTACATCGCCACCACGCGGTACAAAGTGAATGATTTTGCGCCCGGGTTGTACAAAACAACCGATTACGGAAAGAGCTGGACGAAGATCGTGAACGGGATATCCGCCACTGCCTATACCCGTGTGGTGCGGGAAGACAGCCAGCGGAAAGGCCTGTTGTATGCCGGAACGGAGACCGGATTGTACCTTTCGTTCGATGGGGGCAACAACTGGAGCCAGCAGCAGTTCGGACTGCCCATCACACCCATTACCGATCTGAAAGTACATCACGATGACCTCATTGCGTCCACTATGGGCCGATCGTTCTGGATACTCGATGATATTGAAGTACTGCGACAGTTCAGCGATAAAGAGGCCAATCGGTTTAAACTGTTCACTCCTGCCGAAGTAGTACGCGTGTCGGGCGGCAGCACCCTGAACGGCGTGCTGGAAGTGGACGAGCCCCGCAGTCCGACGCCCAGTTTTACCGGTACCAATGCCGCTACAGGAGCCGTTTTGTACTACCAGCTGGGAGACGTGAAAGAGGAGCTGACACTGGAGATCTACAATAGCCAGAACGAGCTGGTGCGGCGGTTTTCTTCCCGGCCTGATGAGGACTATGTTTCGTATCCCGGCGGGCCCTCTCCGGATGATGAATTGCCTACCCGCAGCGGACTGAACCGGTTTGTATGGGATCTTCGCGGGGAAAGCATCAAAGGCGTGCCCACTGTTTTCATAGAAGGATCGTACGATGGCTATCGGGTAGCACCCGGCGTTTACGTTGCCAAACTGGTGATGGGCAATCAGATAGCCACCACGCAGATCGTGGTAAAGGCACACCCCGGATTATTGTTCACACAGGCGGAATATGAGGAACAGGCATCGTTCATCAAAGCTATTGTGGAAGAGGCCAGTCTGATCCATTCCGAAGTGATAAAGGCCCGTAAAACCGCGTCGCAGCTGAAGGAAACCGCTTCGCTGCTGAACGGCAGAGCCAATACCGAAGCACTCGTGAAACAGGCCGAGGCGCTTCATCATGCGCTGAAAGCCTGGGAAGACGATGTAGTGCAGAATAAGGCAAAATCGAACGATGACATCATCAATTTTGTGAACAAGATCACCGCTGATTATGTGTTCCTGAAAGGAGAGGCCGATACGAATGTTCCGTATGTAACGCAGGGACAAAAACAACAGTTTCAGACCCTCCACGCGCAGTGGCTGGCACTTAAGGGGCGGAAAGAATCCATAGAGGCAGCCGTTAAAACATTCAATGCCGATATCAGCAAGGCCGGTATTGGCCGTATCATCTTATAAATCGATACCATGCGATCCATGTATAAACTTTTTGTTCTCTTTGCCCTGATACTGACTCAATCGGTTTGCGCCCAGCTTACGGTGGAATCCATCATGCGCGATCCGAAATGGATCGGCAGCTCGCCTTCATCCATCACGTGGACGGCCGACAGCCGGGCGGTGCAGTTCAGCTGGAATCCGGACCGGGCAGCGGACGACTCCATGTATCTCTATGCACTTGCGGGTGCAGGACCGGAGAAGATCCCCTATGCCGATGCCCTGCGCAATGCGGCACTAACAGGAGGGGTTAGTAACCAGACCGGAGCATTTCGGGTGTTCGCGTATCGGGGCGATGTGTGGCTGCAGGAGACTAAGACCGGTAAGAATCGGCTGATCACGCAGACGGAGGACGCGGAATCTTCGCCCCGTTTTATAGGGAACGATGAGTGGATCTGTTTTACCCGCAACCAGAATCTGTATGCCTGGCATATAACCAGTGGGGTTACTAGGCAGCTTACGAATTTTGTTAAAGGCGGTTCCGGTCCGCGCAATGGCAGGCCGGAAAGCGGGGCCAGACCGGCGGGGCAGGAGCCCTGGCTGGTGGCACAGCAGCTGGAACTGTTTCAGGTATTGTCGGAGCGCAAGGCCAAACGCGATGCACGGTCGGCCTTCCTGAAGACCCTTAAAGAATACGATACCTTGCGGGCGATCGAGATTGGCGAGAAGCTGTTGCAGGGAGCGGAGCCATCGCCCAACGGGCGCTTCATTACTTACCGACTGGTTCAGCCGGCTTCCGGAAAACCGACGATCGTACCCGATTTTGTTACGGAATCCGGATTTACCACGGATCTGAATACCCGGATGAAGGTGGGGCATGTGCAGGGCAAATATGAACTGTGGCTGTTTGACCGGGAGAAGAACCGGGAGGTGCAGCTGCTGATGGATTCTCTGCCGGGCATTACCGATCTGCCGGATTTTCAGCGGACCGGAGGAAAGACCACCGGGAAGATGCGTTCGGTTTATTTCGGCGCCGTTTCGTGGAATCCATCGGGAACCCGTGCGGTGGTGGACATCCGTTCGCAGGACAATAAGGACCGCTGGCTGATGCAGCTGGATCCGGAGACCGGGAAGCTGCAGCTGGTGGATCGCCAGCGGGATGAGGCCTGGATCGCCGGTCCGGGCATTTCTGCCTGGGGTGGCCGCATGGGCTGGATCAGTGAGGTGCAGTTTTATTTTCAGAGCGAAGCCAGCGGGTATTCGCATGTATATGTGGCGGATGTGTCGAATGGCCAGCGGAAGGCACTGACTTCCGGGAATTATGAAGTACAGGAGCTGATCCTGTCGAAATCCAAAAAGCATTTTTACCTGCTCACGAACGAGACGCATCCCGGGAAGCAGCAATGGTATCGGATGAATGCTGACGGTTCCGGGAAGCAGCAGATCACGTCGCTGGAAGGCGGACATGAAGTGGTGATGTCGCCTGATGAACAATGGATCGCCTACAGGTACTCCTACATGAACCGTCCCTGGGAACTCTATGTGCAGGAGAACAGGCCCGGTGCGCGTCCGAAGCAGGTGACCGATAAGGCCATCAGTGCCGAATTCCGGCAGTATCCCTGGCGGGAAGCGAAGCTGGTCACCATTCCGGCCGCCGACGGGGCGAAGGTCTATGCCCGGTTGTATGAACCTTCACCGGAGAAGAAGAACAAGGCTGCCGTGATTTTTGTACACGGAGCCGGCTATCTGCAGAATGCGCATTTCTGGTGGAGCAGTTATTTCCGGGAGTACATGTTTCACAACCTGCTGGTGGATAAAGGCTATACCGTGCTGGACATCGATTACCGCGGGAGTGCCGGTTACGGGCGCGACTGGCGTACGGGGATCTACCGGCACATGGGCGGAAAGGATCTCAGCGATCATGTGGATGCAGCTTCATATCTCACTGCTAACCTGGGTGTAGATGCTAACCGTATTGGAATATACGGAGGCAGCTACGGCGGGTTCATCACCCTCATGGCGTTGTTCACCACACCGGATGTGTTCAGGGCCGGGGCTGCGTTAAGGCCGGTGACCGACTGGGCGCATTACAATCACGGATATACAGCGAACATTCTGAACGAGCCATTTGC
>CANHUD010000289.1 GCA_947463665.1 Sphingobacteriales bacterium | reverse complement strand
TCCCTTCCGTGTTCAGTCCGTGATAATACAGACCGATATCTCCGGCAACGGCATTTCCCGGACGATACGACACCCCGTTTACGGCCTGACCGCCGGCCAGGTTTGAATTGATATAACGGAGGGCTACCCCCAGCGCCAGCTTATCGGATAGTTTACGGGAGTATCCCAGATCCAGCGCAACTTCCCTGGGCCTGAACGTATTCAGGTCGTTCCCGAGATTATCCGTAAACTGTATATTCCCCAGGTTGAAATAGCGCATACCTATGGAAACAGCCTGTTCGCCCTGCTCACCAAAACGGGTATACCCGGCTGCAGCCGCCAGGAAAACATCGTTCAGTCCCAGATCTTTCAGCCAGGGTGTGTAGGTCAGCCCCGCAGAAGACTTGCTGGTAGTGAAGGGATATTTGGCAATATTGTAAAACTGCGATTTAACATCCGGAGAGGTGGCCACACCTAATTCTCCCATTCCGCCGGCGCGGGCATCCGGAGAGATCCGGAGAAAGGGAACTGCGGATGTAACAACATTGATATTACTTGTTTGTGCTACAAGACCTTCTGCAGCGGTCAATCCCCCGCAGATGATCAACATGGCTACTCTTGTCATTCGATTCATGAACACGATGATTTTTACTTTTCTAATGTAAGGAGTTGGAGTAGATTTATGCCATGCGTGATCTGTAGAAATTCAAATATAGTATATTTTATTTTCCCTTATTGCATAAGCAGTTTCCCGGCTTTCTGCCGGAGCAGACCATCGGCACCCTGAACGGTTAACTGGTAGATATAGACTCCGCCATGCAGCCTGCTGCCCCGCTCATCGGTTCCATCCCATTCCACTTCATCAGAACGGTTACCGGTGGCAATTATTGTTTTTCGTAATGTTTTAATCCACTGGCCGTTATGGGTGAAAAGATGAACCGACACCTGTAGTTCTTCCCCAACACGATTGTGTTCAAAACTGAACCTTGTTTTGCTTGTGAAGGGATTAGGTATTGTCTTCACCTGAAGCAGCAGCGCTGGGGCGTCTTTCACTACCCGGAACGTCAGCCGTACTTCTGAAGGATTGTTGAATACATCCCAGGCCCTTATTTTCAGCTGGTGGAGTCCCTCTTCCAAAACTGGCAGCAGAAACCGAATGCGCCCTTTCTGATAGCTGTTGGTTTCCGCTTCGAAATAATCGTTCAGCACAAAAACACGGGCATGGTTATCGTCCAGTACAGCGATCATATCATGCCCAATACCGGTACCTACGGTGTTCAGTCCGGAAGAGTCGTAGAGGTCTACCAGCAGCAGCGGCTGGTTGTTCACAATGCCTCCGTTGAGAAAGCGTTCATCGTTTAAATATGCGTTGATAAGAGGGCCTTTCCGGTCATCGTTCCCTTCCGTTCCCAATCCTCCTGCATACCAGTTGGTTTCAAGGCCGGCAGCATCCGTTTTGCCATCATCGGCATAATAACTCAAACGTATAGCACCGGTCCGGAGATCAATGTCTTTAGGCACCACAAAACTGTACTGAAAGCGTCCATCTTTCACATCCGCTTTTCCATTAAAGAGCACTTGCTGTTGCTGGGCAAATGATTCCCGCAGGCTGCCCGGATCATTTCCCCGGGTAGTTCTTACCTGTGCCTTATCATAGAGGGTGGCGGTCAATGTTCCGTTGAAACCGGCCATCCGGTTTCCCTGCTGGTTTCTTACTTCACCGGAAAAGGTATACCGGTTCAGTGCCCGGAGGGTATCGGCAAAGCGGCTGGCGGCACTGTCATTGATGGCGGTGGTAACCACCTGATGCACAGGGAATCCCAGCACCAGGGCCGGATCTCCGAGGAGGGTAAATTTTCGGATGTTAATGGCATCCGACAGGCTGCTGTACGTGCTGTTTTTGGATTGTCTGACAGCATCCCCCAGGGAAAGCCAGGATCCGTCTGCCTGCCGGGCCGTAACCGTATTCAGATAATTGGCATTCAGGATCCGGTTGGCATACGCGAACACGATCCGGGTGGTGGTCATCAATGCGATGGCTCCACCGTTTTTTCTAAGCAGCAGCTGCTCTCCGAGGGATTTGATCTGTGGGTTATCGAAAGGCGCGAAATCACAGGTTGCCGTGATAAAAAGAGGCAATCGGCTCGCGTTCTGCCATCCGTCCAGCATATTTTCTTCCAGTACAGCTTCTTCAGCCAGCCGTTTATACCCTCCGTGTCCACTGTAATTCCAGATCAGGTTGCCGTTGAACATCCTGCGGTTGATGGCCGCATTGACCTCCGGGTACCGGGCACCACCGGCACCGCTTTCCTGAGGGAAAGCATCGAGGTAGATTTTATGGAGCCGGAGCTGTGGATTGGTAGTCTCTACGATGCGTGCCATCTCTTCGGCATCCCGCAGATGCAGGTTCTGATCTTCATCATCTGCCACCAGCGTGAACTGGTTACGCCACGGGCCGAAACTGTTCGGATAGCTGATGACCTTGTCTACATACACGCGGGCGTCCTCCGGGGTAGCGGCCGGCACACGGCCGATGCCGATATCCAGCAGGTTCCGGGCCGTTAGGGAGCGAATGTCTTCGTCATCATCCAGAAATCCGAAATAATCATCAGTGGTATGAGAAACCAGCATATCCAGTGAGGCGTCGGATGCATAGGCCGGAACCAGGTTGGTATTGCCGCTGATGCGGTTGCGGTAATCGTAAGAGGCATCCCCAAAAAGCAACAGGTAACGGGGACGTTTGCTCGCATCGTTTCCGGCCCGGTCGTAAAACATCTTTACAAAATCCCGGATAGCGGTGGGATCAGGTGCTCCGGAGGCAAATTCGTGATAGATCTGCTGTACATCTGCCACCAGGTACGGAAGGCCCTGCTGACGAAGATGATAGTCTCCGAGGCGGCGGGCTTCCGCCAGCAGGGATGCGTGGGATATGATCAGATAGGCAGCGGAAGACTGGCCATGCAGGTTCTGATTGGGAATTGCCACCCCCGGTGATGGAGCAGGGAGCTGGTTCGGCTGGAAGGCAATATAGTCACGAACCTGACCTCCGGGCGCATCGAAAAGAGCAGTTGAACCACTGTTGACAACTGCATATTCAACAGGTTGCAGGAAGTGGGTAACATCCAGAACCCGTGTTCCGGCCGGGGCATTGGTTATGGAAAACCGAATGCCGGATACAGCGGCAGAAGCCCGATCCCGGAAGGCAAGCTGGCTTACCTGTGTCATGTCCAGACGGCGGCGAAGATTCAGTTCGAATCGGTTCAGCCAGCCCTGTGCAGCACTATTTCCCGGAGAAAACAGCATCGAAACCGTCAGTTCCATAGCGGGGGCAGACAGTCTCGACAAGAGGCTGGAAGGGGTGCCTGCCGGATCGTAGGCTGAGCCCGGTAAAGCCGGAACGATGAGCTGCTGAACCGACTGGCCATTCAGCCGGATGTCAAATCGGCTGGACTGGCCAATGGAACGGGCCAGTACATCTGTATGGAGTAATAGAGGAGAGCCGGAAATGATTTGTTTCAGCGGGATGTTAAATTCTCTGGAAGAGGGCCTTCCCAGACCCGATCCAAAGGTTTCTCCATACCATTCTTTCCCACTCTGCAGGAGATT
>CANHUD010000288.1 GCA_947463665.1 Sphingobacteriales bacterium | reverse complement strand
TTACCGGAACCGGCCACTTCCATTGCCGGTATCACCGTTCACCGATGGCTACATCCGGGAATACAATGGAAAAGTGTTTATGTGCACCCATGGACTGGATATCTTTGACATCAGCGAACTGGAGTCCGGAAAACCACCGCGTCCTATGCCCTTACCTAAAGGATTTGAGTTCATCCCCTGCAAAGACATCCGCTACCTCCCGTTCACCGCAACCTATGTGGTGGCATCGGGAAATCGGATTGGGCTGGTCGATAGCAGCCTGAGCACGATTAGACAGGTATTTATTGGAAAAAAGGAAGAAGAAACTACTTTACTGAATGAAATTCCTGAATATGGACTGATCTATTTTTCCTCCGGAAACAGATGCTATTCCCTGGACAGCCGGACAGGAAATGCACAACTCACTTCAGCACTCGACGAACCTATTCTGGACGGCATGTCCCTGTCAAAACAACAAATTCTGCTTACAGCCAACGCTTTATACGTCCAAAAGGGCAACGAGCCAATGAAAAAAAAGCTGGATCTCCGCAAAGCTCATACCCTCTGCAAAATCGGAGAAAACAGCTTTGTCATCAGCACAGATGAAGGACTGATGCACTATAACCTGGATGAAAACCGCCTGAGCACCCTCATCGATGGCGTCGAATTCAACCGCCGGGGTCTGCATCTGCGCGACAAAAAACTATTTGCAGGTAGTGTGCGCGGCCTTTACATCCTGGATCTGGCCAACCTTGACAACATCATCGCCTTCAACCAGAAACAACTGATCGACCCCCAAAAACCTTCACTCCCGCTCTGGACAATCGCTGCTTTTGTGGCGATAGTGGCAGGTCTCCTTGCTCTGAACCAGCAATACCGCCGTCGCATACGGCGGATGCAGGATGTCATCAATGCAGAAGTCCCTGAAGCAGTCCCTGAAAAACCCCGCCTCCAGCGGGAACAAATTGAAAAATTTATCCGCGAAAACCTGTCTGCCGCCTCTCTCAAAACCATCACCGAACATTTCCAGACCAACAACTCTATGGTCTATACCCTGCTTACACCCGACAAACCCGGTGACCTTATCCAGCAACTCCGGTACGAAAAAATAACCACCATGCGCAAAGATGGAAAAACCCTTCAGGAAATTGCCGATGCTACCGGCCTCAGCCTCTCCTATATTCGCCGAATCTCAAAAACATGAACATAAAAAAAGGGCAGCCCGTTTCCAGACTGCCCTCTGCATATTTCATACGAAGCCCTCTTACTGCAACATCACCCTAACCGTCTCCTTACCTGCCTGCAAATAATACAACCCTTTCGGTAACGTTTGCAGATCCAACGTCTGCACACCTGCCTTGCCCGGCTGCTCCAGCATCAAAACACCTGTAGTATTGAACACCTTCAGCACCTGATCCGCCGGCAACTTCACAAATACCGATCCGTTTGTACTGGGAACCGGGTACACCTGTACCGATGTGGCCGATGGCATCACTACACTCACCACCTTGCTCAGGCTTTCCTTTCCATCCAGATCCCGCTGCAACAACCGATACTGGTTGCGACCGTCCACCGGCTGCGTATGCGTGAAGCTATAGCTCCGTACGCTGCTGCTGAATCCGGCAGCGGCCACATGCCCGATGATTTTCCAGCTTCCATTCCCCGTGCTGTGCTGCACCACAAAATCCTTCGTGTTCTGTTCAGAGCCCGTGCGCCAGTTCAGCTCAACGGTTTGTCCGGCACGTACCGCCGTAAAATCCACCCAGCTTACCGGAAGCGATGCACTGCTCCCAATGCCAAATGGAGAGAACGTACCCGTATACCCCGTATGCGTCATGGTCTTGGTTGAACCATTCACCGAAACCGCACCGGATGTACCCACGGCATGGGCCCAGAACGTACCAAAATGACTCAGCTTATAATCCGGCATGCTGCCTAATTCCTGATTCGCCTCCCACTGGAACGTCATATCCACCCCAGAACCGCCATTGGAAGTTACCTTATCTATATGCCAGGTACGATTCACCACTCTGTCGGTAAAGGCCGCACCACTCGTGCCGGAAGACAACACTTCATCTGCTACCCGCACACTGAAATCATCCGCAGCACCGCTGTTGTTCGCAATCGTCAGCGGATTATACGTACTGTTGCCTACCGGCAGGGCAAAACTCGCGGAATGGGCGATCCTGCGGTTCACTTTACCGGCACCATTTGTCTGGAAATAAAACGTGGAGCTGGCCGTAACAGAAGATACACTGCTGCCAATCGTCACATCATTTGCTCCCAGGGTAACCAGTCCGCCCAGGGTTAAGGCACCTGTGGTCCTGAACGTGACGGGATCCCGAAGCGTAAAGGCATTGGTAGCGATGGCTCCCGTCTGGTTATCACTTCCAATGGTAATGTTGCTGAATCCATCAGTAAAATGGGTAGTGAAATACGTAAGAGGAAGAGCGAGTGTACCCGTTGCGCCGGCTACGCCAATCGTATTGCTTACGGTTTGCGGTGCTACCAGCAGCGTTCCTGTGGAGCTTACTGTCCTACCCGCTGCAAACGAAAGGGCATTGCCATACAGGCTGATGGCACCGCCCGCACTGGAAGAAAGATTTTCGTTGATGGCCAGCGTACCACCGTAAATCGTTACCGGACCCGCTATAGCGGTGGTCGTTCCTACCGTAACATTGGCCGTATTGGTCGATTTACCCAGGGTCAGTCCCGATACCGTACCGGCTACCGTCAGGTTGGTGATCGGATAAGTCAGCGCAGAGGCAAAGGAATTGCTCGCGGGTTCGATCGTCAGCTGGCCTGTTGTGGTTACCGAATTGGTTCCGCTGATGCTGAAATTATTTCCTCTGAGAATGATGTTCCCGGCATAACTGGCCCCGCCGATGTTATTGGCAGTACTGAGGGAAATCGCTTCACTACCCGTTCCGCCGCCGGCTGTACCCGTGATCGTGATCGGGCCGGATGTATTGCTGCCGATGGTGAAATTGTCCATGGTCACACCATCGCTGTTATCCGTACCATTGGTGCCATGATACCCGTTGATATTGATGGCGCCGCCTGCCGTGAACACACTGCTGCCCGAGTTTATCACCACGCCGCGGAGCCCCATGACGGTATTCACGCCACCGGTACCCGTGATGGTCAGTACCCCACTGCCGCCAGTTGATATCCGCGAACTATTAAGCATGACAACCCCCTGGCTGAAGGTACCAGTATTCGCACCACCTCCATTACCGGTGACCGTCACATCCCCTCCATTGGATTTGATCCAGGCGGATGCTCCATCAAGATTGACACCATGACAGCTGCCAGATATTCCGTTACCGGAAAGTCCGCCGAAACCGGTTACCGCAATGGTACCGGAACCACCCGCCTCCACTGTCCGCGTAATCTGAACACCGAAGTTCCCAGATTGCGCATTGCCGCTGCCTCCGCGGCCGAGTATCGTGATGTTGCCATTGTTGGTCGTAGTAACCGCCGCACCAATGCTTACACCGTGGGTATTCTGCGTGAGGAAGGATCCGGGATCGCCATCCAGCAGGATGTTTCCGGCGGCCGTAAGGGCAGCAGAAACCGTGATGGCACCGCCGTAGAATTCTACAGCA
>CANHUD010000287.1 GCA_947463665.1 Sphingobacteriales bacterium | reverse complement strand
TGTTACGTTTGTGGCGGCTGTAAATTTTCTGGAGATACAGGAGCTGCATTTTGGCGGTCACATGGTGGCGGTAATGGCGTTGATGGAATTTCCGGCGATCATTGTAGGGTTTATTCTTATCATGACCTATGAAGAAGAGTACAAATCATCGGTAAAACTGGGATCCATTATCCGGCATTCCCTTTCCAATGGCAGCGTGCTGATGCTGATGGGCAGCCTGGTGATTGGTATTATTTCAGATTCTCACCAGGCGGAAGGAATCAAACCTTTTACCACCGATATTTTCAAGGGGTTTCTCGCCATTTTTCTGTTGGAAATGGGCATCATTACTGCCAAACGATTTTCGGCTTTCCGACACCATGGCCTGTTTGTTATGTTGTTTGCGATTGTGATCCCGGCGATCAACGGTTCCGCCGTGGCATGGGCCAGCCAGTTCATCACTAATGAGGTAGGCAACCGCTTTATTTTTGCCATTCTGGCCGCCAGTGCCTCTTACATTGCGGTTCCGGCGGCGATGCGACTGGCAGCACCTAAAGCCGATCCGGGAATTTATATTCCCATGGCGCTGGGAGTTACGTTTCCGTTCAACATCACGGCTGGCATGCCATTGTATTTCTGGATCATTCAGCAATAAATGAAGGAATATGCCAAAAAATGGGTATATTCTCTCTCTTAAACATTGGTCATGGAACGGTTGAAGGAACAGATCGCCTCACTGGAAGCGCGGTTACAGGACGTCATACGCCATCAGGAGACCCAAAACGCAGAGATTGTTTCTATTCTCGCTGAACTCCGTTTGCTCAAGGAAAGTCCTGAAGCGGCGGTGCCTTCTCCTACTCCTGTAGAACCTGTTTCTGTGCCTGAACTGCCACCTGCCCCACCTGTGGAGCGAAAACCGTTGCCTCCTTTTCAGGCACCACCCAAACCGTCCATGTTTGCCGGTGGCTGGGAAGACCGGATCGGAAGAAATCTGATCAGCAGGATCGGTATTTTGGTTACGGTGATCGGCATCTTCATCGGCGCGAAGTATGCGATCGATAAAGAACTGATCTCTCCGCTGGTGCGCATCCTGCTGGGCTACACCCTGGCGGGCGGACTGGCCGGTCTGGCGCTCTATCTGCGTTCATCGTACAAAGAATACAGCGCAGTGCTCATGAGCGGTTCCGTGGTTGTCTTTTATTTTCTTACCTATATCGGCTTTGATTTTTACCAGCTTTTTCCCCGTGGTGTGGCCTTCGCCCTGATGTTTCTTGCCACTTTGTTCTCTGTGGGGATGGCCCTTTGGTACGATAACCGGTTCATCGCGCTGCTGGGTCAGATCGGTGCCTACACCATTCCGTTTCTGCTCAGTACCGGCGGCGGAAACGTGCTGATGTTGCTGGGCTATATGTGTGTGGTGAATGGAGGATTGCTGGTGCTTTCGTTCCGGAAAGACTGGCGGATGATCTACCAGCTGGCCTTTTATACCAGCTGGGCCATTTACCTGCTGGCTAACCCCTGGCAGGATCCTGCGTACGGGTGGACAACTAAACTATTGGTTCTTAGCGCCCAGATGCTGATCTTTTACACCGCATTCCTGGCCTATAAACTATTGAAAAAAGAGCCCTACAGCCTGCGCGAGGTGGTGGTGCTTTTGCTGAATGCCCTTCTCTATTTTATCGTTGGTCTGGCGGTTATAAAAGCGAATACCACCGGTGTGGCCTATGCTACAGCATTTACACTGCTCAATGCCGCTCTGCACGGCGGACTCGGCTGGTGGCTGCATACACATAAACAGAACGATGAGCGACTGCCTTTGTTTGTGATCGGTCTGGGAATAACCTTTCTCACCGTTGCGGTACCCGTAGCTTTCAAGGGTAGTACCATCACCATTTTCTGGGCAGTGGAGGCGGTAGTACTTGCCTATATCGCCCGCCGACCGGGGCGTGGACTTTACCTGACCTTATCCAATGCATTGTTGATATTGCTGGTGATCAGTCTGCTGATGGATGCATCCAATCAACAGGAAAAGATCACCAACGGGCAATTGTTCACCCCGTTTTTGCATCCGGAATTTTTCAGTTCCCTGGCAGCGGTACTGTCCATTGGGTTACTGGCCCTGCTGGCCCACCGGCACAGATCTGTATGGGAAGGCAGGCGGGATGAAATGCTGCCCTCCTTTCTGCCCCTGCTGTTCATTGTGCTGGGCTACGGACTTTTCTATCTGGAATTCGAAGGATGGTGGGATATGCGGAAGGCGGATCTGTCCTTCCAGCGGATGCGTGTTCCCTTTCTTCAGGTGTATTCGGCTTTGTATCTTCTGGTGTGGACAGCCTGGAACGCCTGGAGGATCCGGGATAAGCGCCTGGCCATGGGCGCTTTTGTGGTGACGTTATGGCTCAGTTTTATCGCCTTTTTTGAGGGGCTGCCTGCCTTGGGCAACTGGCGGATGGCCTGGCTGGCTGATCCGCAGGAACATCGCTGGCTGATGCCGCTATTCCGGTACGGATGGATGGCGGCTCTTCTGGCGTTGCAGATCGTTATGTACAAAGGCTTGCTGGCCACTGGAAATACTACCCGGATCATCCGGGGCACCGTGCTTACACTCAGTCTGACCGGACTGGTTTTCCTGGGCAACGAATTTGTACACTGGATGGATGTGGGAGGATATCAGGGAGAGTACCGGCTAGGTCTGAGCATCATCAGCGGATTGTACGCACTGGCCATGGTAGCCTTCGGCATCCTGAAGAACCGGCAATACATCCGTATCGCGGCCATCAGCCTGCTGGCGCTCACCCTGCTGAAAGTGTTCCTGTACGATCTGGCCGCCTTGTCCACCATTTCCAAAACGCTGGTTCTCATCAGTTTAGGATTTATACTGCTGATCGCATCGTTTTTGTATACCCGTTTTTCACGCCAGGAACCGGAGAACAGGTAGGGGGAAAAGAAAACATCGGATTTTTTGGAATATTTTCAGTTTGTTGAACTTTATGTCGAACCATATTGTATATTACATTAAACAAACTTAGTCATGAAGTCTAAACCGGAAGTTCTAAAAGGTCTGCAGGAAGACCGTACTGTTCCGGTTTCTGTACAGCAGACTATTCGGGACTGGCATACGCTGCCAGCATCCACGGCCACAGCTGCGGCTTTTCAACAGGCGCGGGAAATGTTCCGAAACGCCTGGAGCGGTTGGGAATATTTCCTTAACGAGCTCGAGTTTGAATAATCTCTTCTTCGATTTACAGATTTCTTGATTCCGATCAATTGCCAGATTCTGCAGGGGGCTGAACTTTGTGCCCTCAATCATTCTTTATGTCGAAACACATTCTCCACCGCGCCGCTACCAGAGGTTTCGCCGATCATGGCTGGCTCAAAAGTTACCACACCTTCAGCTTCGCCGGTTACCACGATCCTCAGCGCATCCATTTCGGGGTGCTGCGTGTACTGAACGATGATACCGTTCAGGGGGGAAGAGGATTTGGTACGCATCCGCACGACAATATGGAGATCATCAGCATTCCGCTGGAAGGCGATCTGGAACACAAAGACAGTATGGGCAATACTACGGTGATCCGTAAAGGGGATATCCAGGTGATGAGTGCCGGAACGGG
>CANHUD010000286.1 GCA_947463665.1 Sphingobacteriales bacterium | reverse complement strand
TTATCACGCGATTTGAGCAGCCGTAAACTCGACAGCAGCTGCTTGTACAGATGCGTTTTAAGATTGGAAAGTTTGGATTTGTTCAGATCGGGGATTTTCCGGAAAATAATCCGCTCATCGTACTCTTCCATGCCCTCCAAAGCATCGAACAGCTGGACCACCTTCAGATCGTCTTTGTCGGAACTCCGCTTGATGTAGATCTTAAAATGCCGCTTTTCCGCTTTCTCCAGCGATTTCACCAGTTGAAAAAGAGCATCCGAAAATCGTGTAGACATCAGCAATTTTTTTTTACAGAATCCAGTAACAATAAGGACTTCAGCAAATTTACCCCTGCGTAGACATCATATATTTCCCGAAAGGATGATTAGGTGAGGGGGATACCCCGCGTTACCTTTGTCTTGTCATCGAAATCGATACGACTCCTTCGGGATCTATATATTTTTCATATGGCAAGCAATCGTTGAGTTACCGTCGGCCGTTTCTACGGCCGACTTTTTTTATGCTAATCCCTGCAAATATAATCGAACCCAAATAAAAATGCCGGCAAAACGCCGGCATTCCTTTTGCAAACAGACCTGGTTGTTATTTATTTAAGGGTGATTTGTCGAGTTTAATACGGGAAACCAGGGGATCCGCATAGCGGGATACTTCGATCACCAGATCAGATGCTTTCAGATCTTCGCCGGTGAAGCGATAACTTTTAACAATGTTCGTTCCTTCTACCAGCTCCTCGTGAAGAACGACGCCATCTGCATCCCGAATCACGATATTCAGCTTTACATTCTCAGGATTCTTAATACTAACCTTGTACACAGGCTCGCTGTTCTTGTATCCAGCGAACTGTACCTGCACCTGAGGCTGGTTGTTCTTTTCAGCAGCAACGGCCATTACAGAAAAACTACTAAGGATTAGGGCAATGATCAGATTTCTCATGTTCCAAATTTTGATGTGTTAAAAAATCGTTTGCGCAAGCAAGGAAGAGAACATGAATCAAGTGGCAGACAACCAGTGGGAGATGACTCCGGTGTTGAGTCTCAAATCGTTTGATGACACAAAAATAGGTCGTACCCAACCCTCTGAAAAATCAAATCAAGCGGTAAATGCTTATCGGCAAGGATAGCCTGAAATGCGAAAACCCTTGACTGACAAGGGTTTTCAAACAAGTACATCATTATTTCCAAGCAGAGAATTTACTACTCCTGCTCTATCCGAGGAGGAATCAGTTTGTACACTACCGGGGTAACAATGCGCGACAAAACAGTAGAGGAGATCAATCCGCCGATCAATACTAACGCTAATGGTGAGATCAGCGGGTTACTGTTCAGCGCAATGGGGATCAGTCCGCCAATAGCCGTCAGCGAGGTTAGTACGATGGGTAAAAAGCGTATCTCACCAGCCTGCCGGATCGCTTCATTCAGCTCCATTCCATCGGCCCGTAACTGGTTGGTGAAATCCACCAGCAGGATCGAGTTCTTCACCTCCACACCGGCCAGCGCAATGAAGCCAACAATCGCCACAAAAGAAAGCGGATTGCCGGTGGCCCAAAGCATCAGCACTCCACCGATCACGCCCAATGGTATTACAGACAAAACGATCAGCGTGCTCTTGAACGTGCGGAACTCCAGCAGCAGCACCATGATGAACAGGAACACCGTAGCTACAATGATCGTCCCGAAATTTCCGCCAAAAGCCTCCTGCCTTGATTCCACTTCACCTGCCAGTCGGATCGAATAACCCTCCGGAATGCGGAGTGATGCGGTATCTGCCAGAAACCGCGCATACACTTCGTCGGCCAGTACACCATCCTTCACGAATGCCGTGACCACGGCAAATCGTTCCTTATCAATATGTTTGATGGTAGTGGGGGATGTCTCAAAGCGTACATCCGCCACCTGTTTCAACGGCACGGGGGTACCGATGGCATTGTTGATATAAATCTTTTCCAACAGGGAAGGTGTGGCGAAACGCTCACGCGGCGCCTGTACCCGGATGGGGTAATCCTCCCCCTGCTCATCGGTATATTGCCCTGCTTCCACACCGGCAACTGCCAGTCGCACCGTTTTATCCAGATCGCTGGTCAGGATCCCCAGGCTGCGGGATTTATCGGTATCGATGTACAGGCGCAGATCGGTCTTCCGCAGGTTGATTTCATTGTTTACATACATCGTGCCCTCCATACTGCGCAGGCGTTCCTCGGTGCGGGCCGCCAGCTGGCGCAGGGTATCCAGGTGATCCCCCAGGATGCGGATAGCAATGGGCGCTTCTATCGGCGGGCCCTGCTCAAAATTCCGTACTTCGATCTTAGCACCGGGAAAACTGCTGAACCGCTGCCGCAACGCGGTGATCAGCTCTTCTTTCTGATCCGCACGGATATCCTCTTTCAACTGTACAAAAATCTGCGCATAATCGGCTTTCTCATTTTCCGGGATCACGTTGTAATAGATCCGCGGATTGCCCTTGCCCACATTGGTCGTATAAAAAGCGATATCCTTTTCCGATGCCAGTACCTTCTCTACAGATCGGGCCACTTTATTGGTTGCATCTATGTTGCTTTGCAGGGGCATCTGGATGTTCACCATGAACTGTGGTTTTTCCGATGCCGGGAAGATCCGGAAACCAATGATCCGGAATACCAACAACGAAAGAGCAAAGAGAATACTGGCGATGAGCAGCGTGGTTTTAGGTCTTAACAGCGCATGATCCAATAGCCTGGTGTACGACCCGCTGATGAGCCTTTTCAGCAACCGCAGAAAAAGATTGCCTTCGGGATGATGCTCCGCTTTGAGGATGCGACTCGCCATAAAAGGAACGATGGTGAGCGATACGAGCATAGAGGCCAAAATGGCCGATATCACCGCCAGTGGCAGACTGCGGATGAATTCTCCGGAGGCTTCCGGTAAAAACGCAAGGGGCATGAAGGCCACGATCAGGGTGGCGGTACAGCCGATCACTGCCAGTGTGATCTGTTTCGTGGCTTCTATGGAGGCCTTGAGGCGACTGTGCCCATCGCGCAGCCAGCGTTCAATATTCTCGACCACCACAATGCTATCATCCACCAACAATCCCAAGGACACTACAAAGCCAACAATACTCAGCTGGTTCAGGGAAAAACCCATCGCATTCAACGCGATCACACCAAGCCCAAGGGAGGTTGGGATGGCTACCATCACCACCAGGGAGGCGCGGTAACCAAGCGGTAACAGGGTAATCATCACCAATCCGATCGCCAGCAGAAAATCAAAGCCCAACCCATTCAGACGCCTGTTCACGTTATTGGCCTGGTCGAACGAGCGCACCAGCGCAATATTGGATGGCAGGCGCTTCTCCGCGGCATCCAGCATCTTCTGATACCGCTCCTGTGTCTTCGCAATGTTCTCGCCGTCTTTCTGCGCGGCCGTTACCAACACCGATCTGAAACCGTTCACCCGGACGATGTGCTTCTGTTCGGCATCGCTCATGCGCACGTCCGCCACATCTTTTAACCGGATGATACCGGAACCGCTACCGGCGATCACCGTGTTTTTAATTTCTTCTACCGACCGGTATTTTCCGCTGGTCTTCACATTGAAAACCTTCTCCCCTGCCCGCACACTGCCTGCG
>CANHUD010000285.1 GCA_947463665.1 Sphingobacteriales bacterium | reverse complement strand
GATCATAGTAACCATTCAGGTATGTATACCCTAAAAGTATCCACTGGAGTATTGTCGAAGATAATACTCCAGTTTTTTTTACAGGCTCTGTTTCTGTGTACTGTAGCCACTGCACAAAAACTATCCCGTCCCAACATCGTCTGGATCGTATGCGAGGATATGTCGCCTGAACATCTCGGCTGTTACGGAGGTACAGGCGGCAAAACGCCGAACATCGACCAGCTGGCGAAAGAGTCTGTTCAGTACACTCGTGTATATTCCACTGCCGGAGTTTGTGCGCCCAGCAGGGCAGCCCTTATCACCGGGGCCTATCAGACTTCCATCGGGGCACAGCATATGCGCACCTTATCCGCATCTGCCGCAGCCTTGGAAGCTTATCCGCCCGGATTCAGGCCTTATTCTGTAGTATTGCCGGAAGGAATGAAACCTTATCCGGAATGGTTACGCCGGTATGGTTATTATGCCACCAACAACGCCAAGGAAGATTATCAGTTTCAGAGTCCGGTAACCATGTGGGATGAGAGTGGGCCCAAGGCGCATTACCGGTCTCGTCCGGATCCGAAGCAACCCTTTTTTGCGGTTTTCAATTTCAATACCACGCATGAATCGCAGGTGTGGGCCAGGGCAAAGCAGCCGTTGAAAGTTGATCCGGCAAGGGTGAAAATACCTCCGTACTATCCGGATGATTCCATATCCAGAAAGGTTATGGCTCGTTTCATCAGCAATGTGATGACGATGGATGAAGAAGTGGGTGAGGTGATCCGTCAGTTGAAGGAAGACGGGTTGTATGATCAGACGATTATATTTTTTTATTCCGATCATGGCGATGGATTGCCTTATGCCAAACGGGAACTGTATGACCGTGGGTTGCGTGTGCCGTTATTGATTAAAGCACCTTTTTTGAAACCGGGGAAGAACGATGAGCTGATCAGTTTTGTTGACTTCGCGCCAACACTATTGTCGCTGGCGGGGATTCCGGTTCCTTCGACCATGCAGGGACGTGCTTTTTTAGGAGCGCAGACATCGGCCCCCAGAAAATATGTTTTTGCGGCAAGGGACCGTATGGATTCGGAGTACGACCGCGTACGGGCGGTGTCGGACGGAAGGTACAAGTACATCCGGAACTACATGCCTGAGAAGCCCAATTATCAGAATATCCGGTACCGATTGTCGAACCCGCTGATGCCGCTTTTACTGGCTTTGCACCAGCGCGGGCAATTGAATGAGGTGCAGTCGAGGTGGTTTGCACCCACCAAACCTTTGGAGGAATTGTACGATACGCAGACAGATCCTTACGAGTTCAAAAACGTGGCGGAGGATCCGGCTTACGCCGATAAACTCTTGGAATTGCGAAATGCGCATCTGCAATGGATCAGCGACTATGGAGATTTAGGTGCCGTGAATGAAATCGAGATGGTGAAAACCTGGTGGGGAGGCAGGGAGAAGCCTCCGGTAACACCAAAGGCGGAGGTAAGGATTGAGAACGGAATGGTAGTCATACGTTGTGTTCAACCGAGTGCGTCTATTGCATATCGGTTTACTCCGGCAGAAAAATGGAAGCTATATACCGGGCCGTTTCCAGTTCAAAAGGGAGATCGTTTATATGTGCATACACACCGGATTGGTTATGAGTCCAGTGAAATGAATATTCTACTGGATTAGATTTTGATTCAATGTAATGCGACTATCCAGCGATTCGCACCTTATATTTGAGGATGAGAAATCCCCTATTGTTAACCCTGGTTAGTTTTTTTGTCCTTTATTCCTGCCGACAAACAGAGAGAAACGGAATTGATATTACGGGCATATCTGCCGTTATGGTGGATACGGCACCGTTGCGGTATATTCAGCTGACCGACAGTCTGGTTGGTAAAATTCAGCGAAAGGATCGATTACAGGTTCTTATAAACCGGCAACGGGCATTTTCCAATTCAGGAATGCCGGATTCTGCACTTTCCACTGGTGTGCAGATACGGGAGCTGGCTGGAGAATATGGCGATTCGCTTTCTATGGCGAAATCGCTGATCTATATTAAAGGGTCGATCTCTGCCGAGCAGCAGCGTTTGTTTGAGCCCTATCTGGAAATAAGTTTACGAGCATTCAGGCGGGAAAAGATGGTGTACGAGCAGGGGGTGATACTGGGGCTGATGGGATTTGTACAAACACGTGAAGGGAATGTGGCGAAGGCGGTGGAGTATTTACAGGAGGCGCGTAAGTTACTGGAACCGATGGACAGTGCACGTGCTCTGTATCCGGTGATGCTGAATCTGGGGAATAGTTATTCGGCGCTGGGGCAGTTCACTGAGGCCGGAGAGTTTAGTCGGCGAGCGTTTGACTGTGCCAGCAGGATAAAGGATTCGCTTCGTATGGCGATGGCCTTGCAGAACCTGGCCATTCTTTTTCAATCGCAGCAAAAAAGCGACAGTACGATTTATTATCTGAAGGAATCGGAACGATATGTACCGGCTTCTGCTGGCGCTTTTTTCCCATTACAATTACGATACAATCTGGCAGATGCCTATCGGACGGCGGGGAAGGTAGCCGAAGCAAAACGATATTATCAGGAGGTACAGGAAGCCTTCCAGCGTTTTGGCAGTCAGGAAGGAGTGGCCATGACCAACCGCGGGTTGGCTTTATTATATGGTGGAAGCGGTGCTGTAGGAGAGGCCATCGGTTTGATGGAGCGTTCGATACGCGGGTTGGATTCTGCGGGAAATCGCATCCAGGTAGCGGAGCAGTATCTGGAAATGGTGGATCTGTATAAGAAAGCGGGAAGATTTGAGGAAGCCTTGGAAGCACTGACCCGCCAGAAGCGCTTGAACGATTCGTTGTTTTCAGAAGAGAAAAGCCTGGCGGTGAAGGAGTTAGAGGTACGGTACCAGACGGAGCGAAAGGAAGAAGAGAATCGGGATCTGCGAGCGGAAGTCCGCTGGAAGAATATTCTGTCGATCGGATTGGTTGTTATTTTGTTGTTGTCGGGCACGTTAATCTGGATATTACGCCAGCGGAACCGCTACAGCAGTGAATTGAACCGAAGCTATGAACGATTGATCAGTCGATACATCCTGGAGCGGGATGGTCCTACCCGGCAAACGGCTCATTCAACTGAAAACGCCATGGCACCGGTGGTTACGATGGAGCAACCATCTGATGAGCCGCGTATGGATAGTGGAGAAATGGTTGTATTGTATGAGCGAGTGATGGGGTTGTTTCAGCAGGAAAAGTTGCATCTGAATGCCGATTTATCGGTGGAAATACTGGCGGAACGATTGGGGTTAACTCCCCGAAAATTGGCAGTTGTATTAAAATCAGCCGGAGAAACGACGTATGTAAAAATGGTGAACCAGTTCAGAGTAGCGGAAGCCTCCCGTTTACTGGAAGATCCAGAGACATCCGGTTATAAGATGGATGTCATTGCCCGCATGTCGGGCTTTACCAACCGCCAGCATTTTAGAAAAGTATTTGAACAGGTAACGGGCGTGAATCCTGGCTATTACCGGGAAGTTCGTATGCAGCAATCCGGAACTTTACCAACTGATCTAGAAGAAAACTAGGGAATCTTTTCTGCAAAATGCATTTTTTATTCCCGATAGTTGAGGGAATATTTTCTTTATATGTTTAGCATATATAATGTGTAAGGTATCTGCT
>CANHUD010000284.1 GCA_947463665.1 Sphingobacteriales bacterium | reverse complement strand
TATGACCGTGGATGCTGCCAACCGGAAATGGGTGGGTACCCGCAACGGCCTCTGGCTGGTGGATGCCGAAGGGGAAAAAATCATCTATCAGTTCACAGAAACCAATAGCCAGCTGCTCTCCAATGAGATCAACTCGCTGGCGATCCACCCAACTACCGGCGAACTGTTCATCGCCACTGCCAATGGGATCTGCTCTTTCCGAAGTACCGCCACGGAACCATCCACAGACAAAAAAGACCTGC
Organism: Sphingobacteriales bacterium; assembly: GCA_947463665.1. Lineage (GTDB taxonomy): Bacteria > Bacteroidota > Bacteroidia > Chitinophagales > Chitinophagaceae > Pollutibacter. The sequence goes on along the minus strand of CANHUD010000284.1, from coordinate 3,409 downwards.
TGGTTTTTCCTAATCCTGTTCCACCGGGGTATAATGGCACCATCGCGGTGCGCGGACTACCGGAGAATGCGCTGGTGAAGATCACGGAACTGGATGGACGACTGGTGTACCAGTCGCGCGCACTGGGCGGACAGGCGATCTGGAACGGGCGCGATGCAAAGGGATCAAAGGTGGTGAGCGGTGTGTACCTCGTGTTGGTTTCGGATGAACAGAACCAACAAAAACTGGCTGCTAAAATCTTTTTTGTACGATAAATCATGCTGCACAAAACAAAAGGCCTTGTTCTCCGATCGGTAAAATACGGCGATACCAGCCTGATTGTATCGATCTACACGGAACTCTTCGGCTTGCAGTCGTACATGGTGAATGGCGTCCGCACCGCTTCCGGTAAGCAACCGTACCGGGCCAATATGTTCCAGCCTTCTTCCTTACTCGATCTGGTGGTCTATCACAACGAGCGCAACCAGATGCAGCGGGTTCGGGAATTTCGCTGGGCCGTGGTGTACCGCGATCTATATCAGAATATCCACAAGAACAGCATCGCATTGTTCATGGCAGAAGTGATCCAGAAATGCCTCACCCAGCCGGAGGCCAATCCTGATCTTTATTTGTTTCTGGAAGATGCGTTCATCCACCTCGATGCCTCCACGGGTTTGTCTACAGCCAATTATCCGCTTTATTTTCTCACTCACCTGGCGCATTTTTTCGGATTTCGGCTGAACGATAATTATTCAACAGAAGAGCCGGTCCTGGACCTGGTGGAAGGCTGTTTTACAGCGGAACGACCCCTGCATCCCTATGTGGTAGAACCGCCACTGAGCGCGGTTGTATCGGACCTGCTGCGCATCCTCCACCCGGATTCCCTGCATGAACTGCCGCTGAACCGCGAGCAGCGTAAACTTCTGCTGGAAGCCCTGCTCGATTTTTATGCCTACCATCAGCAGGGATTCGGCACCTTACGCTCCCTGGCGGTGCTGCAGGCGCTGTATGATAGCTGATCCGGTAAGCCATACCGGCTCCATATCAAGGGCCTTCCATCCGGTTCCGCAGGCCCATCGTAAACTATCCTCTAAGGTTATACTATCAAAATTTGATAGTAACGTCTGCATCTCGTCTGTCAGCCGCAGCGAATGATTGCTGCTGAGGCTGTCGGTCCCCAATACGATCCGGCAGCCGTAGCGTTGAAACAGCGGGATATCAGGCATCGTTCCTTCAATATACTGATTGGCACGAATGCAGAAGCAGTGGTAAAGTGTAACGCCGTTGCGTTCGGCGGTTTCCATCGCCCATACGATATCTTCTTCCGGCATGAACGTGTTGTGCACCAGCAGGATGCGCTGCCCGTTCCGGAAATACGGTAGCCAGGCGCGGATGCTGGTGGTACCGGTTACAGGGATCGGAGAGGAGGTTTGTCCGAATGCCTGATAAAGCCGCAGGAAATCTCCGGTGCCCGACTGGAACAGTTCGTTTTCCGCGGGTGTTTCCTGGTTATGCATGGTGATGAGCTGCTCGCGGGTCTGTTCGTTCAGCCAGCGGAGGGCAGCGGGATGAACCGTGTATGGGGCATGGGGCGACAAAGATACCGGGCCGGGTTGTTCGTTCAGAAATCTTTCCCTGAGCTGCAACGCAGCAGCAGTACGGGTTTCCAGCTGTGCTTCGGAGAGGGAAATGAGTTCGATGAACTGATGGAACCGGATACCGGCCTGCGTTTTGAAAGGCAGCGTATGGGCTGTATTGCAGATATCACCCACCGCGCGGATGCCATCGTCTTTCATTTCCTGTAGACCGAGGCCGATGGCCTCTTCAATGATGGAAGGCTCCGTAGCGCGTTGCTGCACTACCTGTTGCAGAAAAGAAACGAGCCCGGTATGTTCCGGAATGCGGCCTTTGAGATGGGAGAGTTCCAGATGGCAGTGGGCGTTTACAAGGCCGGGCAGAATGGCGCCGGGCAGGTAGTGAATATCCTCCCCCGCTTCACTGACGGGAACGATGTCGATTTTCCGGCCACGTGCATCGAGCAGGAGCACCACATCGTTCCCATATAATTTTTGTCCGTCAAACAACTGATCGCCGCGGAGTTTCTGGTATGCCATCGGTGTATTTTGTACCTTTGCTCTCTTTTAATACCACGCAAAAGTATGTTAGATAAACTGGAAGCGATCAAAGGACGGTTTGATAATCTGGGTGTGTCCCTCACCAACCCTGAAGTGGTGAGCGATAACCGGAGATTCACCCAGCTGAGCAAGGAGTATCGCAGTCTGGAGCCGATTGTGCAGGCGTATCAGGACTATAAACGATTGTTAGACGACATCGACTTCAATAAAGAAGCGCTGAATGGCGATGATGATGAATTGAGGGAGCTGGCCAAGATGGAAACGGCCGGTCTGGAAGAACGAAAAACCGAACTGGAAAAACATATCCGCAATCTTCTGATTCCCAAGGATCCGCAGGATGATAAGAATGCGATCCTGGAGATCCGGGCCGGTACCGGAGGGGATGAGGCTTCGCTTTTTGCGGGCGATCTCTTGCGCATGTATTTGAGGTACTGTGAAAAGAAAGGCTGGCGCACCGCCATCCTCTCGGAAAGTGAGGGAACCGTTGGCGGCTACAAGGAAGTGCAGGTGGAAGTGGTGGGCAATGATGTGTATGGAACACTGAAGTTCGAAAGTGGCGTGCATCGGGTACAACGTGTGCCGGATACGGAAGCCAGCGGACGGGTACATACCAGTGCGGCTACCGTGGCCGTGATGCCCGAAGCGGAAGAAGTGGATGTAGAGGTGAAAGACAGCGATGTGAAGATGGATACAGCTCGTTCCGGAGGCGCGGGCGGTCAGAACGTAAATAAGGTGGAGACCAAGGTGATCCTGACCCACCTGCCTACGGGACTGGTGGTGACCTGCCAGACCGAACGTACCCAGCTGGCCAACCGCGAAAAGGCCATGCAGATGCTTCGTACCAAACTATACGAAGAACAGGTTCGGAAGCAGGAAGAAGAAATCTCCAGACACCGGAAAAGTCTGGTAAGCTCGGGCGACCGCTCAGCAAAAATCCGTACGTACAATTTCCCTCAGGGACGGGTAACGGATCACCGGATCGGGATGACGCTCTATAACCTGGCAGAAGTGATGAATGGGGAGATCAGTACACTGATTGATGCCCTTCAGTTTGCTGAAAACGCCGAGAAACTAACCCAGGAGAATTAATTCAGCCACAGTCTTCACGTTTTCTTAGCATTTGAAAGCCAACCTGTGGCTTAGTTTCTTCGTATTATTGTTATAGAATCTTTGACACAAAAACAGGGTAGGAAATGAGGAGAAAAAAGTTTAAATTTATTTAACAGATCAATTGTAAACTAATGGCACCTGTTTTTAGTCTAATAGATGAACACATTGGTTAATAGTCAATTTTT
>CANHUD010000283.1 GCA_947463665.1 Sphingobacteriales bacterium | reverse complement strand
TTGAGATCGTACCGCAGTCCGGTGATCACTGACCAGCGATCATCCGGCGTCCACTCACCCTGCCAGAAAGCATAACCTATATGGTTATATCTTCGGGTCGACAATGAATCGTACCGGTTGGAACGAACGGATTCCTGAACATACCCACCACCGGCATTCATACTAACCTTTGAACTTAGTACGATGTCTGTCTGATTTTCCAGACGATGAAAGGATTGCCGGAATTCATCGTTGTAATTACTGATGCTCTCCTTCACATCCAGCCGCTGGATGGAACTGAAAGCCGATGTGTAGCCCCGCAGCTGGGTTTTCACGCGGCTTGAAAAGCGGTGCGACAACACCGGATTTATATTTACATCGTTGTTGATTTCTTTTCCTTTAGACACGATGGTCTGTCCCAGATTCTGAACGGCAATGGTGTTGGTGATGCCTTCGTAATTGTAGCGGCCGGTAATGGCCAGCCGGGTTTTGTCTGAAAACTGCCAGGAAGTTTCCAGTTGCTTGGTGAATCGCCAGAAGGGCTCAACGGTTTTCAGATTGGAAAAAGGCAGCAGGGTATACCCTTCAGAGCTGTTGCTGTTCACAAAAGCCGATGCAGCAAATTTTCCTCTTTTTATGGAACCATTGAGCGATCCATCGAGAGTATTGAATCGTCCGTATCGAAGCGTTCCGGATAAGCGGTCGGCAGACGGCTGCTCTGTAATGATATTCACCACACCGGCCAACGCCTCAGAGCCATACAGAGAGGAAGAAGGGCCTTTAACAATCTCAATCTTGCGAATATTTCCTACTGCAATTCTTGAGAGATCCAGCACACCGCCCATGCGTCCGATAAAAGGTTCGCCATTCAGAAGGATGAGGGTGTAATCAGACGAAAGACCCTGCATCTGCAGGCCTTTTCCAAAAGCCTCGGTAATGAACAGACCGGTCTGCTCTCCCAGAATGTCCTGCAGACGAAGCGAGCCACTCTGGCGGATCTGTTTCTGGGAAATGACTGTAGTGGGGACGGCTACATTCGATAACTTTCGTTCCGAACGGGTAGCGGTCACCACCACTTCATCCATATCAGCCCTGAACGTGGTATCCTGGGCACAGGCTGCACCAGCACCCAGAAACAACAGGAAATTGATGAATAGAACTCTCATTTGTCCTGCAAAGGTGCGCCCGATGCAGAAAGAGAATTATCACCGGAATGTCATATCCCTTCCCTTATGGAAGATGTGACGCAGGTATGACAATGTTCAGCGTTTTTTGGGGAGAATCAGCACATGGTCTTCCACACCTGCCGGTATCTGGACCCTGATGGTGACAGATTCCTGGGAGGATGACAGCACCTGCACCGGTGTTCCATCCATCGCCCGTATGGCATCTGCCTGATATGCACCCGATAGCGTGAGCTGCCCGCCTGCCGGCTGTTTAAAAATATGCACGAATACATTCTCTTCGTTCTGGGTGGTCACGCCCCAATCTGCGGGTGCCACGGGTCCCCCACGGGTTCCATAGATGCTGCTGCCGAATTTTCGTACCCATGCGCCCACTTTGGCCAGCGTGTCCCGGAATTCCGGCTGTACTTCTCCATTGGGCATAGGGCCTACATTCAACAACAGGTTGCTGTTCCTGCCGGCCGCACCGGCCAGTGTATGAATGATTTCTTTAACCGTTTTATACTTGCGATCGGTGATACGGAATCCCCAGGAACCGTTCATCGTAATACAGGATTCCAATGGCAGTTCGGAGGCCTGCTGGTATGATAGTCCCGAATGGTTTTGCCCCGGGAGATCCTGTTCGAACATCTGAAAATCTTCGCCATTGATCGGGTCAAGGTGGTGATTATTACCGATCATACACTGAGGCTGCAACCGGTGGATCAGTCCATACAATTCATCGTATTTCCAGTCGACCCGCGACGAACGGTCCTTTGACCCCTCCGGATTGGTCTGGTCCCAGTGCCCATCCAGCCATATACAGGAAACCGGTCCATAGTTCGTAAGCAGTTCCGTAAGCTGGTTTTTCATAAACTGCAGGTAGGAAGCATAATCACTTTTACCGGTCCGTCCTGCTTTTTGTCCGGTGCGGCCGGTCTGCCAGGGATAATCCTCCCGTGACCAGTCGAGCGTAGAATAATACAGCCCCAGCTGTATCCCCTGCTTCTTACATTCTTTTGCCAATTGCTTCAATACATCTTTTCCGTAAGGGGTATTGGTAATTTTCCAGTCTGAATATTTCGTATCCCAATTGGAAAAACCATCGTGATGACGGGTGATAAAAACGATATATTTCATGCCGGCATCTTTGGCCATACTAACCCATCTGGATGCATCAAAATCCTGCGGATTAAAGATCCTGCCTAATTTTTGGTAATCACTGAAGGGAATTCCTTTTACCTCCATCACCCATTCTCCGTCTCCCAGCACGCTGGAAGCACCCCAGTGTACAAACAGGCCGAATTTATTGTCCTGAAACAATTTGCGGGCGGCCAGATTTTCAGGCGCCGGCTGATACGGTTGAGCCATCAGAACGAAAGGGCATAACAATGCAATGGATAAAAGCAATCGGTTCATCATGGGAGAAAGATACGTTTTTTCCATGGTGAAATGATGCAGAAAATGTAGATTTAACCATGCAGCGAATAACCGTGTTTATGATCCCTTTGATGCTGTTGAGTGCAGCCCTTTTTGCGCAGCGTCCTGCCACCAGCGGCAATCCGCTTTTCCCCGGCTGGTATGCGGATCCGGAAGCAGCCATCCTGAACAATCGTTACTGGATCTTTCCCACTTTTTCTGCCCCGTATGAACAGCAGGTTTTTCTGGATGCCTTTTCATCGAAGGATCTGGTCTCCTGGAAAAAACATCACCGTATCGTAGACACGGCAGCCATCCGATGGGCGCGACGGGCACTCTGGGCACCGGCCATACTGGAACATCGTAAAAAATTCTACCTGTTCTTTGCAGCCAATGACATACAAAACAATCGGGAAAAAGGAGGCATTGGAGTGGCCGTGGCCAACCAACCGGAAGGTCCTTACAGGGATCATCTGGGTAAACCGCTGATCGACCGTTTTCACAACGGAGCGCAGCCCATTGACCAGTTTGTATTCCGGGATGATGATGGCAGATTGTATATGTTTTACGGTGGCTGGAGACATTGCAATGTGGTTCAGCTGAATGATAACCTGAACGGTTTAGTCCCTTACCCCGATGGCAGTACATTCAAAGAGGTTACACCGGAGGGATATGTTGAAGGACCTTTCCTGTTCAAACGCGGTGGAAAATATTATTTCATGTGGTCGGAAGGCGGATGGACTGGCCACGATTACAGTGTAGCGTATGCCGTTGCAGATTCCCCGCTGGGGCCATTTATTCGAAAAGGGAAAATCCTGCAACAGGATCCGAAGATCGCCACCGGTGCGGGCCATCATTCTGTACTATCTATACCGGGGAAAGACCGGTATTTTATTGTATATCATCGCCGCCCACTAACCGAAACGGATGGTAATTCCCGGGAGGTCTGCATAGATGAATTGACATTTGATCAAAAAGGGAATATCCTTCCGGTAGTCATTACCAAAGAGGGCGTCCGCAGAACGCTGCTCCGGTAGATACTCAATTGCGGATCAGCAGCTCACAGGGCTTGATGCCGGTATGCTTTTTGAAC
>CANHUD010000282.1 GCA_947463665.1 Sphingobacteriales bacterium | reverse complement strand
GCGGTTACGTGTATTGATCAGCGCTCCTCGGACCATAGGTTTTCATCTGTTTAGTCGTTAGAAAAGAACAGTTGTTTTACCAACCTGCTATGCCGTCCAGTCTGTTCTAAACGGGAACAGGCCAATTTTCTTATGCTCATCTCCGGCGTGCCGGTATAGCACCAGGTGCTGCGCGGTGAAGGCAGCGTGAAACAACTGATGTGTATGCTGCAGCCATTGTTTTGGCCCTTCTGCTGCCGGTAATTTACCCAGTTGTATGAATGGCCGTTCAAAGAGCCGCACCTGGTGGTCCTGATCGTTCACTCGTTCCAGCAACGGGCGCAGTAGCCGGGTGATCTGCCGGAAGGGTTCTTCCTCCTGTACCCGTATGTACAGCAGTTGCGGAGGTATTCCGCTGAAATTATTCAGGATAACCTCAAATCTGCTGGTCTGGCTGGCCAGATTGCCGATCCACCGGATCATCGTTTCTTCCATCTCCTCTCTTGCCCGCCAGCAGGCCAGTGTGATCCCCGGTGGTTTCTGCGAAACATACTCCTTCCCATAGGCCGCCTGCCACTGCTGACGCCACTCCCGGACCTGACTGCAGGCCGGATCTTCGGCGGGAATGACCAGTCTGTATTCCGGCCATTCCCCGCTCCAGACACCGGAGGCTTTCGCCTTATCTACTAACCCATGTTCCATGTTGAAAATAAATTCCCTGATTATTTCTTTAGCATAAAATTACTAAATAATTTAGCACGACAAAATTAATTTTATGGAAGAGGATGTATATTTTGATGCAGCGTACAAAGGCACGAAAGATTTTCGCCAGCAGCAGGTGCGTACAACGGATGCGACGGGCTTCGGGGCGCCATCCGATGATTTTGCCGAGCGGGGTATTGATCTGAACGAACAGCTGATCCGGAACAAGCCGGCTACTTTTTTTATGCGGGTACGCGGGGATGCCATGGTGCAGGCAGGCATTCACGATGGCGACGTGGTGATTGTGGATCGGAGCATCCGGCCGGTCAGTGGTAAAGTGGTGATTGCCGTGCTGAATGGTGAGATGCTGATTCGCCGTCTGGAAAAAACACTGAACAAAGTTCGTTTACTGCCGGAAACACCCCGTTTGTCACCCATTGATGTGGATCCGTTTGCGGAGTTCAGTGTATGGGGAGTGGTAACGTATGTGATCCATGCGGTATGAGTTACGTGGAAGTGCCTTAATAAAAGAGCTGTGTACGCTATAATCGACTGCAATAGTTTTTATTGTTCCTGTGAACGCCTGTTCCGTCCGGATCTGCTCCATCAGCCGGTGGTGGTATTGAGCAACAACGATGGCTGCATCATTGCGCGGAGCGATGAAGCGAAATCAGTGGGTTTGCCGATGGGACTCCCGTATTTTCAGGCCCGTCCGCTCATACAGCAGCACCGGGTGGCGGTATTTTCTTCCAATTACGCCCTGTATGGCAACCTGTCTATGCGGGTGATGGATACCCTGCGTCACCTGCTGCCTTCGGGTACGGTGGAGGTCTATTCGGTAGATGAGGCCTTTCTCGAGTGCTCACATATAGCCCCTGATCAGGTTGCCTCTTTTGCCCTGGAGCTCAGGCATACGGTGGAAATGTGGACAGGTATCCGGGTGTCTATTGGTGTGGCGCCGGGGAAAGTGCTCTCGAAAATGGCGAACCGACTGGCCAAGCGGAAGAAGCAGGAGACGGGTTGCGTACTGGTGCTGGACGATCCGGATAAGATCCGCCAGGCGCTTCTGGACACCGAAGTAGGGGATATCTGGGGCATTGGCCGGCGTTATGCAGATAAGTTACGGGCGATGGGCATCAATACGGCCTGGCAGCTCCGTCACATGCCGGAAGAATGGGCACGGAAAAATCTGGGTGGCGTAATAGGTGTTCGCATGATCCGGGAGCTTAACGGCATTCCCAGCATACCGATGAAAGATCCGCTGGAGGTCAAGAAAATGATCTCTACTTCCCGTATGTTCGGGCGTACCGTAACCGATGCCGCAGAGATCCGGCAGGCTGTTGCAGCGTATTTGTCGCGCGCCGCAGAAAAACTCCGCCGTCAGGGCTATGCAGCCGGACTGATCGATGTGTACGTAGTGTCCAATGGTACATCCGGCGGAGAATATGCCTATGATCCGCAGCGGGATCATAGGTATGTCATCCTCCCCAGAGCTACCAGTCTTACCTCCGAATTGCTGGAACAGGCACTGCCATTGGTAGATCAGCTGTACAGACCGGGTGTCCGCTACTTAAAGGCGGGTGTGATCTTATCCGAACTTGTGCCGGAATCGGCTATTCAATCGGATCTTTTTTCCGATAGCCCATCCTCGTCTGCCGGGCAAAAACTCATGGAGGCGCTGGACAACATCAACTTCAGTAACGGAGCCGATACGGTTCGGTTTGCGTCATCCGGTATGGCACGAACCTGGCGGATGAAGCAGGAGATGCGTAGCCGTCGTTTCACCACGCACTGGAATGAGCTGTTCGAAATCACGTAGGAGATTATGCCGCTGATATCCGCCATTCCACCACAAAATCGATTTTTTCCCCGGGGTTCAGGGTGGTAAGCCCGATTCCATTGTTGAACGCATCGGGGGCTCCGCTCAGATTTTCGATGGCAATGCTTTGCCGGTGCTCCGGGATGTACAACTGAAGAAACGGATAATGCCGGTGTGATAAAAACTCAATGCATACCCGGTCGTTTTTCAGCGTACAAAAAGGACTATGCCCCTCGCGCAGCAGAAAGCCATTGTCGAGCCGGTCTGCCCCTATTAACCTTCCGGGATAGTAAGTGCCGTTGGTGATGTACCGGCCGGTGGGGATGAGATCCTGGTCATACTCCATCATCTGATCGGAACAGATCTCCAGGAACCAGTTGTCCACGCTCCCGCCCAATGAAAAATAAGGATGCCAGCCATCACAAATCGGGAGCGACGAAGCGGCTCCTGCAGGGTTTGTCACATGAGTCCGGATTTCTATTCTGCCATTGGCACGCAGGGTATAGGTAATGGTACAGTTGAATGGGAATGGATAACCCGGTGTCTGTCCGTCATACTGATACCGGAGGCTTACAGAAGCATGTGTTTCATCCGCTCTGGTTTCCACCACATCAAACGGTGCATCGTACAGAATACCATGCAGAGCGGATCCCTGGATAGCGAACTTACTGACCGTGTAGCCACGCCCTTCCCAACTGTAGGTGGATTGATGAAGCCGGCAGACAAAAGGGCTCAGTTTGGCACTCCAAAATCCGTCGTGCACACGGCGCAAAAAATCTTCCCTATCCGCATACCCGTCGATCACATTGATACCCTGTATAAGAAAGCAGTTCAGCATGGCCCCGGCCGAAGGAATGATCTCTGCATGCGTGCCGGCTGCTGAATCAATAAGGGTCGCTACCTGCCAGCCATTTTTTGTTTCAACCGTTGTCCTGAACATATTAAAGATGCATTAAGACAGCGAAAATATCGAATAAATAGCGCATCCGGATCAGCAGGCTAGAGGTCTATACCATCAATCTCAATTTCATAGATCATCCACATTCGTACTTCTTCCCAATACCGGAACCAGACCTTCCAGCTGCCTGTTTTCAACAGATGCTCCTCCTCTGTGGTGAAGCAGGTCTCATGCCAGCCGGAAACAATGCAGTGATGCCCTTCGATCGTACAGTTCCGGCTCTCAATGTTCAACGGTT
>CANHUD010000281.1 GCA_947463665.1 Sphingobacteriales bacterium | reverse complement strand
AATGCCTTTGCGCAATAAAGCACTGATGCAGTTCTCAGGGATTCCGCAGAGACCAAAACCGCCCAGCATCAAAACCGCGCCATCGGGTATATTGGCCACTGCTGCATCCGCATCGGTTACTACTTTGTTGATCATATTCCATTTATTTATGGGGCCGACCAGCCGATCTTTGAAAATAGATGAGTGCTGGCGCTTCCCGAACGTATCAGAACTATAACAATTGCTGTTCCGGTATAGTTCTGAAATCGTTCAAAACGAACCAATGGTAAAAAGATTAAAGAAGTAGCAGACATCTTTCAAAAAACTATTCAGAGCAGGAAGGCACCTCACTGAAACGCCCCCTCCAGAAACGGCAACAACTTATCCGCCCAGCGTCGGTAATCCATCCCGGAGGGATGCAACCCATCTCCCGCAATCAGTGACGGAAACATCCGACCCTCGCGCGTTAACGCTGTGATCTCCACATACACGGCCCCCAGCAGCTGGGTCTCGTCTCTGTTGATCTGGTTGAACTGATCGATCTCCTTCCGAATGCGCGTGGTATCCATGTTCCGCGCATACGGTGTTACACTATAATCCGGAATGGATAGTACGCATACTCTTTTGCTGTTGCCTCTTGCCAGCCCTACCGCCCGCACCAGCAATTCCCGAAAACGGATCCGGTAACCACCGGTATCCCATCTCCGGTACTGATCGTTCACGCCGATGAGCAGCGTAACTACTTTATGAGGCAGCGGTTTGCGACTGTCCATCGCCTGTAACAGATCCGTGGTGGTCCAGCCCGTAGTAGCCAGATAGGTGAGGGTATCTACGCTAATGTTCTTTTTATACAACAAGTCAACCGCCTGCGCAGGAAATCGTTCCCTCGCCTCTACCCCCTGCCCAATGGTGTACGAATCACCCAGCGCCAGCCAGGTATGCGGGGAAGTTGGTGTAGGCCGGAAGGGAACGGGGGAGGATATAATGGAATCTGCCGATTCCTTTTTACAGGCTAACCAGGAAAAACATACTGCAAACAGACACAATAACCGCATAAACAGGTTACGTCTGTGAGTGAAATTTGTTCAGTAAAAACAGCCTATTCGGTAACCTTACCCGACTTCTTCAAATATCTGACCGTAACATAGAAAATCACGTCCGCCAGTAACCATAACCCAAACGTATACCAACGGTCCTCCCCTTCACCCGTCACCTGCGGATATTTGGTGTAGAACAGAAGCAGGATCCCCGCCAGCCATACAAACTGGGTATTGTATTCCTTGAGTATCCAGCGTTTGTAGTTGAATTCCATGGAGGATAACGTTTTACCAATACCTCCCAGCGAAGGAAACCAGCGGTTCACCTTTGCACAGTAGGCATCAAAAGCCGCACCAAACTTACCCCGAAGAAAATTCTCTTCCGCCAGTACGATGGCCTGGTAGATGAACAGAAACAAAGGCATCACAATGGCGGTGTACAAAAGACTGTTCGACATAATACCTACGCCAAAAAGCATGAGGATATTGCCTACGTAGAGTGGGTTACGGCAATGACTGAAGATGCCGGTAGTCACCAGATCCTCTGCATATACTTTCTTATCCTTACCACCACGAATAATATAGGCCAGTCCGATCGTAATGCCGCGGATCAGCTGTCCGGATACGGTAATAACCAATCCGGATACTAACGGTATCAGCCAGTACTGAGGTCCGAAAACAGCTTCGGTGAACAATTGGGGGCCGGGCATCCACAACAGGATGTAAAGAAGAATAAACAGGTTGTTCCTGTACTTGAAGAAAAAATTTCCAATCTGTATCATGTGTTATTTTTGGGCTACGATTCCCGCGAAATTATACCATTTGAAAAAAGTATCCACGTTGCCAAAGCCGGCTTCGCGGAACAGGGTTATGTTCTCCGAAAGTTTATAAGGGATGAGTACATTTTCCAGCGCCTCCCGCTTTTGGGCTATTTCCATCTCACTGTAATTATTCCGGCGCTTGTAATCGTAATAATATTTGATGAACTTCCGGTTGAAGGAACTGTCTTCTGCCAGGATTTTCTCCATTACGATCATCACACCATCTTTTCGCAATCCCTCATAAATACTCTTCAGCAACCGAAGGCGGTGTATGGGGCGAACAAATTGCAGCGTCAGGCAGACAACCACCACACTGGCATCCTGTATCTGTAAGGGCTCGTTCAGATCGGCATTCAGCAGTTCGGTAGGTCGACGGACTCCAAATTCCTGCATCTTGGCTCTGCATTTGTCCAGCATGCTGTCGGAATCATCAATCCCCACAAAGCTTACATCTTCCGGTAAAAACCCATCCATGTGAATCATGGTAGTACCGGTAGAACAGCCCAGATCATAGATCTTCGTGTTCGATTGGCAATGATCGGCAGCAATCTCCGCAATCATCCGCTGCATCTCCAGATAAAACGGTACCGATCGGGTAACCATGTCATCGAAAACGGTGGCAACATTTTTGGAGAACTTAAAATCCTGAACTTCTTTGAAGGCCTCATTGAAAATCTGGTCCTTCCCTGTTTCACTTGTCATGAACCTGCGGTTAAAAGATTTGTTATATAGCTATAGATGTTAAAAGTCGGAAAAAGTTTGGTCATACAAAAGGAAATGTTTGCCGGCCGTCTACCGATTCTCAGCAGAAAGTGTACCATCATTATTTAGTTATTTTGCGCACATTCAAATTCAACGTTTATGAAAGACGTTTTTGAAACGGTCAGCCAGCTGATCGCCGCCAAAAAAGGGATAGAACCAACTGAAATCGCTCTTTCCCACTCGTTTGAAGAACTGGGCCTCGATTCCCTTGACTCGGTTGAAGTGATCGGCGATCTGGAAGATCATTTCGGGGTAAACATTCCCAACCAGGAGGTGTTACAGATCAAAACCATTCAGGAAGCGGTAGATAGCCTGGCAAGGCTTGTTAATGGGCAATAATATCATCTATGCAGCGACGGGTAGTGATTACGGGATTGGGTATGATATCAGCCATCGGGAAAAATACCCATGAGGCGTGGAACAGTGTTGTTCAGGCCCGTACGGGTATCGCTCCCATGACCATGACAGATCCGTCGTCCCTGAAATTCAGCTCGGTTGCAGAAGTGAAAGGCTATGATCCTTCCGCCTACTTTGAAAAGAAAGAGCTGGATATGCTCGATCGGTTCGCTCAGTTCTGCCTCATTGCCGCGCGGGAGGCTGTAACAGATGCAGGCATCGACTTCACCCCTGAACGGCAACAGCGTACGGCCGTGATCACCGGAACCAGCATCGGCGGTGAACATACACACGATAAGATCATGTACGACCTTTACCGCGAGAATAAAGGTCGCGCCCACCCCTTCGCCATCCCTATGGTGATGCCCAACGCCGGAGCCAGTCAGGTTTCCATGGCGTTCGGACTTACCGGACCCGCTTTCACGGTCTCTACTGCCTGTGCATCCTCCAATCATGCGCTCGGACAAGCCTTCTGGATGGTCCGCAACGGGGTGTGCGATGTGGCGCTGACGGGTGGAAGTGAAACCCCGCTGACCTATGGATTTCTCAAAGCATGGGAAGCGATCCGGGTAGTGGCACAGGATACCTGTCGCCCCTTCTCTAAAGACCGGCAGGGCATGATCCTCGGGGAAGGAGGTGCCATGATGGTCATCGAAACCCTGGAATCTGCGCTGGAACGGGGAGCAAAGATCTATGCAGAGATCACCGGTTT
>CANHUD010000280.1 GCA_947463665.1 Sphingobacteriales bacterium | reverse complement strand
GCCATTGGTACATTGATCGGTACACTGGCCGCCAAAAAAGTGAAGATGACGGCCATGCCGGAAATGGTGAGTCTGTTCAATGGAATGGGCGGTGCCAGTGCGGCGCTGATTTCCATCGTAGAATTCGATCATCTGGCACATCAGGATTTCATAGTGAATGGTGCGCCGGTGCATGCGGGTACGCTGCTGGCGATTCTGCTCGGACTGATCATCGGGACCATATCCTTTTCGGGTAGTATCATTGCCTGGGGCAAATTAAATGGTCGGGTGAAGGATTTTGCGTTTCCCGGACAACATATTTTAAACCTGGTTTTACTCGGTGTGATCCTGGTTGTGGCTGGCTACATCGTTTACCAGGGCGGTAACAGCGGGATGCTTTCGTTTTATCTGCTATTTGTTTTGTCGGTCATCTACGGGATGATGTTTGTATTTCCGATTGGCGGGGCCGATATGCCGGTGGTGATCTCTCTGTTGAATTCATTTACCGGAGTGGCAGCTGCTTCAGGAGGATTTTTATACGATAATCCGGTAATGCTTACCGGCGGTATTCTGGTAGGTGCTGCCGGCACGCTGCTCACGATGCTCATGTGCAAAGCGATGAATCGTTCCCTTCAGAATGTGCTGATCGGCTCCTTTGGTGGAGGATCTGCTGTAGGTGCGGTTTCTGCAGGCCCTGCAGGCGGGACGTATAAGGAGATCAGCCTGAGTGATGCCGCTATGGTGATGGGCTACGCACAAAAGGTAATGATCGTACCCGGATACGGACTGGCGGTAGCACAGGCGCAGCATATTTGTCATGAATTGGAAAAACTGCTGGAATCCAAGGGGGTGGCGGTTCAGTATGCCATCCATCCGGTAGCGGGCAGGATGCCCGGTCATATGAACGTTTTGTTGGCGGAGGCCGATGTTCCATATGAGAAGTTGCTGGAAATGGAACAGGCGAATGAAGAATTCCGGACTACGGATGTAGTGCTGATTCTGGGTGCCAACGACGTGGTGAATCCGGCTGCGAAAACCGATCCGGCTTCGCCGATATACGGGATGCCGATACTGGAAGTAGAACAGGCTAAGACGGTGATCGTAAACAAACGAAGCATGAAGCCGGGATATGCAGGGATCGAAAACCAGTTGTTCTTTCAGCCAAAAACATCCATGCTTTTTGGCGATGCTAAAAAAGCGTTGCAGGAACTGGTAGCGGAAATCCGGAATGTGTAAAAATCTTTTTATTAGCCGGACCGATGTCATTCCCTTTATCACTGATCAATAAACTGGAGGCGGTTGAAGGATTCGACCGTTCTTCGTTTTTAGAAGCGCATCAGGCAAAGCCACCGGTATCCATACGGTATCATCCCGGGAAAAACATGGATAGCCGGAAAGCCTCTGGCTTGTTTACACAGGGGATCGCTGTTCATAAACCGGTGCCCTGGTCGGCCAGCGGTGTGTATTTGACGGAACGTCCAATATTCACCCTTGATCCTGCTTTGCATGCAGGAGCGTATTATGTACAGGAAGCTTCCAGCATGTTTCCGGCGTACCTGCTTCGTCAACTCCTTGGGGATGCACGCGGACTTAAAGCATTGGATCTGTGTGCGGCGCCCGGAGGTAAAACAACCTTACTGGCTTCGCTGGAAATGATCGATCTGGTGGTGTCCAATGAGATCATCCGGAACAGAGTGTCCATCCTTCAGGAAAATATTGTGAAATGGGGAGATCCGAAAGTGTTTATCAGCAATGATGATCCGTCTCGGTTTGCCGGATTACCAGGCTATTTTGATATGCTGCTGGTGGATGCACCCTGCAGTGGCAGTGGGTTGTTCCGGAAAGATCCGGAGGCGATCCGGGAATGGTCGGAGGCGCATGTACTGCATTGTGCGGAACGACAAAAGCGGATTTTATCGGATGCGCTTCCCGCACTCTGTGAAGGGGGCATTCTACTCTATTCTACCTGTTCTTATTCAATAGAAGAGGATGAGGAAATTGGCGACTGGCTATGTTCTGAATTTCCCCTTGAGCCACTGTGTGTAGAGATACCACCGGAGTGGGGCATTGTGCAGACGACCTCTTCCAAAGGAGCCATCGGGTATCGATTTTTTCCGGGCCAGTCGGAGGGGGAGGGACTTTTTATTTCTGCTTTCCGGTTGAAGAATGCTTTAGCGCAGATGAATATACCCCGTTTGAATCGTTCCGCTGATGCGCGCGCTGTTTCACTCCATCTTCCCGAAGAATGGGTGACGCGGCATCGGGAACTGGTAACCTGGCAGGCAGGGGAGGATGTGTACCTCATTCCGGAAAATTTGTTTGACGATCATCTCGCGCTGCGGGAGTTATTGCACCTGCGCAAGTCGGGTGTGCGTGCGGGGCAGTTTATTCGTTCGGAGTTTATCCCGGATCATGAACTGGCGGTGAGTTTGCTGCTGTCTGAGGCGGCTCCTTCCATAGAAGTAGACGAGGCGGTAGCATTGCAGTTTCTTCGCAAACAGACGGTGTCATTGGCTTCCTATCCCAAGGGCTGGTACACGATTCGCTATCAGGGGTTAGCGCTCGGACTGTTAAAACATTTGGGAAACCGGGTGAATAACTATTATCCTGCGGCTTGGCGTATTTTAATGTCTTAATTTTGAAGGATGCAGAAGATACTTGTTTTTTGTATGACGCTGTTCCTGCTTACTGCCGTTGAAGGGCAAAGCCAGCAGTTATGGATACAGCAGGATGGCGGAAAATTATATCTGGACCATACGGTGGCGGCGAAGGAAAACTGGTACAGTGTGGGTCGGATGTATAACATCAGCCCGAAAGAAATTGCTCCTTTCAACCAGACGGGCATGGAACAGCCGCTTTCAATCGGACAAAAATTACGCATTCCCCTTACAGAAGCAAATATGTCCACCCAGGGAAGTCCTGCGGGCGACGAAGCATTTATTCCCTTATATCACAAGGTTAAGGAAAAAGAAACCCTTTACAGGATCAGCCTGACGTATAATAAAGTGCCGGTGGAACAGCTAAGAAGCTGGAATAAACTAAAGGGAAATGAAACAGCTGCAGGAGCTCCTTTTATCGTTGGCTTTCTTCGGGTGAAAAAAGAAAGTTCCCCGCTAGCCGGTGGGGGTGTTACCCCACCGCCTGCTGCTAGTGCAGCTACCAAAACTGCTGTAGCCGAAACACCTGCTCAGGTTAAAAATGTGGCGGCGGCTCCGTCTGTTTCTGCTTCTTCCGGCACCGTGCATGCCCCCGTTTCGTCCGGACAAACTACCGTTGCTGATCGGACGCCTACCCGAACCTTACCGGTAGCACCGGGTACAGAAGGTGCTTTTGCCGGTCTGTACGCAGATTATATGAAAGGACGAAAGAGTAAATCAATGAACGGACTCTCCTCGTATTTCAAAAGCACAAGTGGATGGAAAGATGGACGCTACTATGTACTGGTTAATGGGATACCTTCTGGAAGCATCGTAAAACTCACTGCTTCTGCCAATGGGCGGGTAGTCTATGCAAAAGTGTTAGGCGAGATCCCCCCTGGCAAAGAGAGTGAAGGCCTGCTTTGCCGTATCAGCAGTGCAGGACTGGCGCAATTACAACTGGCAGAAGGGAAGCATGATGTGGTAATCGATTATTAACAGCTCACGATTCCCGTCCTTTCCAGCCTCTCAGGAAATCTTCGACCTGCATTTTCTTTTTACCCTCCGGCTGTACGGTTTTGGGATAGATAAAGCCATTGCT
>CANHUD010000279.1 GCA_947463665.1 Sphingobacteriales bacterium | reverse complement strand
CCACGACTGCCAGATACCGGCAATAAAAAAATAAGACCGGTCTTTTACCCGAACGAGATAGGGATAGGCCGTATCTTTTTTAGTACCCGCCGGCGTAAAATGGCGCCATTCATAAAAAAATGAAGAAAGGATCAGACATCGTCTGTGCAGGGCTGCCTGGCGGTATGTTGGTTTCTGAAGAAGTTCTTCCCCAATGGCATTCAGCGTGTTTTTAGGCGGATCCTTTTTCCCTGTTTTAGGATTCAGTCCGCCATGGCGAAAATGCAGCACATCAGACCACGAACGAAGATAATGCGGGATCAACTCCCAATGCATCAGCCGGAGTTCCGCAGTGGTACCGCCCTGCACAGGCATAATTACCGGCCAGTTGTCAAAATCAAACCCACTCTGTAAGGGCTTGAGTAACGAAAGATCATACTTACTGAGCGCTATATCAATTTCCTTAAGCCGAATATGTTCTGCCCGGCTCACCTTAATCCCGTTAAAGAAACACATATACGCAGCTTTAAATGATTAAAACAAAGAAGTCTGCTGTACAAACGGCATACGGATCTTTACCTCACAGGTTGTATTCAACGCCTGTATCCAGGCAACCGTAAGATCCGGAATCACCGTTTCATCACCGGGATGCAGAAAAATAAAGGCCTCCTCTAATCCAAGATTCACCCAGCTGGCGATGCGCTGTGACCACTCGTTAATACGGAGAAACGTAGTAGGATGATCCCTGTTGCAGACAAACCGAAGAAACAAACGCGGAACGGTCAGATGCATGGGAACAACGTCTCGCCGGCCAGGTGCATCGGTTATGACCAGTCCTTTTCGGAGTTGCTGCAACACCGTGATCCATGGTTCCGTATCACGAAACCAATCGGGATGACGCAACTCCAGAAACATATCCAGATCCAGCGGCAGCGAAGCGAGGTATTGAAAAAGGGACGCTTTCCGGGCAGGAGAAAATGCATCGCTGACCTGCAAAAAGGCGGGACCAAGATGTTTACCCAGTCCCTGGATGCTTTGTAAAAAAGCATCCGTAAGCGCTTCTGTGTGAACAAAGGAACTGTAATGACTGATCGACTGCGGAAATTTCGGACAGTAGCGGAAATCCAGTCCTGCAGCAGGCTGCGCCCATTCTTTCAATACATTTTCAGGATAGATCTTGTAATGTGTGGCATTCAGTTCCATCGCACCAAAAAAACGAGGGAATAACGTACGATAAGCAGTTGCAGGTGTTTTGGGGGGATAAACCTTTCCTACCCACGACGGATGTCCCCAGTTGCCACTCCCTACATAGATGCACGGGGATGCAGCCCTTATTCCCGGCAGCACTGCAGCATTCCCTTCCGGATCCGGAGGTAGTGTAAAGGAAACGGAAGATAACTGTTCATCGGGAAGCGTTCCGAACTTCATGTCAGGTAAGTGAACTACTAAAATACACAATACCCGCTAACCGAAAGAAGACAATATCAGACATTGCGCCGGTATTGACCACCCACTGCATACAATGCATGGGTAATCTCTCCCAGCGTGCAGCATTTCACCGTTTCCATCAGTTCTTCAAAAATATTGCCGTTCTGAACCGCTACCTGCTGTAATTTTTCCAGCGCGCTGGCCGACCGCTGGCGATGCCGCACCTTAAATGCTTTCAGGTTTCGTATCTGTACATTCTTCTCTTCCTCTGTACTTCGGATGACTTCAGCCGGCACAATCGTTTTACTGCCATCCGGACTCAGGAAGGTATTAACCCCCACCACGGGTAGTTCTCCGCTATGCTTGAGGGTTTCATAATGGAGACTTTCTTCCTGGATCTTGTTTCGCTGGTACATCCGTTCCATAGAACCCAATACTCCTCCCCTTTCGGTAATGCGATCGAATTCAGCCATTACGGCCTCTTCCACCAGATCCGTCAGTTCTTCAAAAAGGAAAGAACCCTGATTCGGATTTTCATTTTTCGCCGTTCCCAATTCCCGGTTGATGATAAGCTGAATCGCCATGGCCCTGCGCACACTTTCTTCTGTAGGCGTAGTGATGGCCTCATCATATGCATTCGTATGAAGGGAATTGCAGTTATCATAGATAGCATACAACGCCTGTAATGTGGTGCGGATATCATTGAAATCAATTTCCTGCGCGTGCAGACTTCTTCCGGATGTCTGGATATGGTATTTGAGCAGCTGGCTGCGGGTATTCGCTTTATAGCGGTATTTCATGGCCTTGGCCCAGATGCGGCGGGCTACACGACCGATCACACTGTATTCAGGATCCATGCCATTGCTGAAAAAGAAACTAAGATTAGGCGCAAATTCATCGATCTGCATACCTCTGCTCAGGTAATATTCCACATAGGTAAATCCATTGGCCAGTGTAAAGGCCAGCTGGGTGATCGGATTCGCACCGGCTTCGGCAATGTGATAACCTGAAATGGAAACACTGTAAAAGTTGCGCACCCGGTTATCAATGAAATATGCCTGCACATCCCCCATCATCCGCAAGGCAAACTCGGTGCTGAAGATGCAGGTATTCTGAGCCTGATCCTCTTTCAGAATATCTGCCTGTACTGTTCCCCTTACCCGTTCCAGCGCCAATGAACGAATCCTCTGATATACGTCTGCCGGCAGCACCTCATCGCCTGAAATGCCCAATAACCTTAGGCCGAAACCATTGTTCCCATCCGGTAGCACATATTCATAGATAGGAAGTCCGGTATCGTTGTATTTCTGCCGAATGATTTCCTGTACCGCTCCCCACTGCTCATATTCTGTGATCCACCGCTCACACTGCTGGTCAATGGCGGCATTCAGAAAAAAGGCCAGAATGATGGGAGCAGGCCCGTTGATGGTCATGCTCACGCTGGTCTTCGGATCGCAGAGATCAAAACCGCTGTATAGTTTTTTGGCATCATCCACCGTGGCAATACTAACCCCGGCGTTGCCTATCTTTCCATATATATCAGGACGATTATCCGGATCTTCTCCATAGAGCGTTACGGAATCAAAAGCAGTAGACAGCCGCTTTGCCGGCTGGTCCATTGCCACATAATGAAATCGTTTATTGGTTCGCTCCGGACCACCTTCCCCGGCAAACATTCTTGTTGGATCTTCACTATCCCGCTTCAATGGAAATACACCCGCCGTAAAGGGGAAAGAACCCGGTACATTTTCCTGTGCGATCCATCGCAACAGATCTCCCCAGTCCTGGTATTTCGGGAGAATGACCCGTGGCAGTTTAGTACCCGAAAGGGTTATATGATGCATGGGCTGACGAACTTCTTTACCCCGTACTTTATACACAAATGTATCAGATGCATAGGCATCCTTTGTTACCGGCCATGCCTGAATGGCCTGCTGCCAGTGAGGAAGAAAAGAGCCTTTCCAAAACTCGATCTGCTGATCAATGGCCTGCCGGGCTGTTGGTTCATTAAGCAGTTCCCGTGCTCCTTCGAGCTGATACAGCTTAGTTGCGATCGAAGCCTGTTCCTCCACCTGCTGGTTATAAGAACGGATCGCATCTGAAATTTCACTGAGGTATCGGTTTCGGGCAGGAGGAATGATCATGGCTTTGGAAGGCAACACATCCGTACTATCCAAATATGTTATACTAAATGATATAGCGGTTTTAGATTCGATGGTTTTCAGCAGGGCAACAAAAAGATTATTTACGCCCGGATCGTTGAATTGAGAGGCGATGGTGCCGTAAACAGGAAGCTCCGTATCTTTTGCTGTCCAAAGGCCGTGATT
>CANHUD010000278.1 GCA_947463665.1 Sphingobacteriales bacterium | reverse complement strand
TATATACTGCCTTTCAGAAGAATGAGGTACTCTTCAATGATCTCTTTGAGAGCCTGAACCTCTGCCAAAGTACGGAATAAAGAGATTGTGCCACTAAACAATATATAGGTCTGCAGGGTTATTTACTGTAAGTTTTTTACAATTACCCGTCACCCTCATTAACCTCTAATCTCTAACCTCTAACCTCTAATGTCTACAATCCTTTCCTCATCCAACTTCGCTTCTTTTTCCCGTTTTTACCGGGCCAATCTGATCAACAGCATCACCGGCTACAAACCGGCTATGCTGATCGGCACACAGGATTTGGAGGGCCGGCACAATCTCGCGATCTTTTCTTCGGTGGTACATCTGGGGGCCGATCCGGCATTGATT
The DNA here is from genome assembly GCA_947463665.1 of Sphingobacteriales bacterium. GTDB lineage: Bacteria > Bacteroidota > Bacteroidia > Chitinophagales > Chitinophagaceae > Pollutibacter. The sequence continues at coordinate 3,366 of CANHUD010000278.1, read as the reverse complement.
GGCTTTATCCAGCGTCCGGTAGGGGTTTCGGGCGATACGTTCCGGAACATTGAGGCTACCGGCGTGTACACGATCAACCATGTGCATGAGTCGTTTGTAGAAAAAGCGCATTATACGTCGGCCCGATTTGAATCCTCGATTTCCGAATTCGAGGCCTGCAAGCTAACACCTGAACACATCGAAGGATTTTCGGCCCCATTTGTGAAAGAAAGTCTTGTCAGGATGGGAATGGAACTGGTAGAGGTCATCCCCATTACCCATAACAATACGAAACTGGTGATCGGCCGTATTCAGTATCTGCTCATCGATCCGGAATCAATCCGGGAAGACGGGAACGTAGATCTGGAAAAAGTAAACAGCATTTGCATTTCCGGTCTGGAGAACTATCATCGTGTTCAGCCGCTTCAATCCTTTCCCTACGCCAAAGTTGAAAACCTCCCATCTTTCTGATCATGCCTGCATTCTTAACTCTTGTTGAATTACGCGCGGCCATCGCCGCCATCGATCCGGTGGCCTATGGCAAGACCCGCAATTTCCTGAATGGAAAGGTGTCGCGCCTCTCGCCCTATGTATCCCGTGGGGTGATCAGCACCCGGCAGATCATGGAGAGTGTGCTTAAAAACGGCTACCGGCCTTTTGTTCATGAAAAACTCATGCAGCAGCTGGCCTGGCGCGATTATTTCCAGCGGGTGCTGCAACAGCGTCCCGATCTCCATTCCGTGTCCATCAAACGCGAACAGGGGGAGGATGGACAGCGCATCCGTGCCGGCATTCCACAGGCTATACTGGAAGCCCGCACGGGTATTGAAGGGATAGACCGGTCGATAATGGATTTGTACCAGAAGGGATACCTGCACAACCATGCCCGAATGTATGTGGCATCGGTGGTTACCAACATCGCCGGGGGCGACTGGCGTGATGGGGCGCGGTGGATGTACCATCACCTGCTGGATGCCGATGTGGCCAGCAATGGCTGCAGCTGGCAATGGGTATGCAGTGCCTTCTCCAGCAAGAAATATTATGCCAATCAGGAAAATATCAACCGATATGCCGGAACGCGTCAATCCGGAACCTTTCTCGATAAAACGTATGAAGAGTTGCCGGAAATGCCTGTACCGGAATCGCTTAAAATCGTTGAGCAGCCTGCCTTTCAGACCAAACTCCCTCAAACGGAAGCGCTGAACATCGACCCTTCACTGCCCACATACATCTATACGTTTTACAATCTGGATCCTTACTGGCATGCCGGTGAACCGGCCAACCGGATCCTGCTGCTGGAGCCTTCTCATTTTGATGCATATCCGGTCAGTGATCTAACCATTCAGTTTATACTATTTTTAAAGGATAGTATTCCCGGTATGCAGGTATATGTGGGTGAATATGCAGATTTGAAAAGAGAACATACGTTCGGGAAAATCGTAGCCAAAGAACATCCGCTGTTTTCGTTTGCCGGTGCTGTAACAGAGCCGCGCGACTGGATGTTTCCGGAGGTGAGTGGGTATTTCCCTTCTTTTTTCGGCTACTGGAAAAAATGCGAGCGTTATCTGTATGCTAAGTGAGCCGGGCAAACCGAAGCGCATCTTCATTCCAGTCGCCCGCCAGGCGTATGGCGGGAATGACCTCTTCGGGTTGTTGTACGAAGGTGCACATTTCCATATGGCGGTCAAGCATGAACTCTTCCTCCACACAGCGCTGCAATACTACCTTTAACGGATCGTAATATCCGTCGGTATTCAACACAATGATCGGTTTGGAGAACTGACCGAGCCGCTTCAGTGTGAACACTTCGAGAAATTCTTCCAGGGTTCCGGTGCCTCCGGGGAGCGTGACCACCCCATCTACGTCTACCAGAAATTTCGCCTTGCGTTCATGCATGCTTTCGGTGAACTCCATATCGGCCACCAGTTTATGGGCCCATTCCACATCGTTCATGAATTTGGGCATGATGCCTTTGATCTTTCCGCCGTTGGCTAAGATCACATCGGCCAGCCGGCCCATGAGTCCGGAGGAGCCGCCACCGTACACCACTTCCACATTCGATTTTACACATTCAAGCGCAAATCGTTCCGTAGCTTCAAAATATTTCCGGTTGATCCGTTCGCTGGAGGCACAGTACACGCAGATCCGCATGGCAGTTGATTTGGGGGCGAATGTACAACCTTTTGCAACGCATTACTCCGGACAAGGGCAGTCGGCATACCCCGAATACCTGCCGGACTCATCTTTGTAAATGGTTGTAATCCGCGTGGCGAGCCCCAGTTCACAGACGATGAGTGTTTCGCGGACGATCACGCGTTCCATATCGATTTTACGGATGCTGAGCCAGGGATGCTGGCGGAGCGACATTTTCACAGCGGCCTTTATGGCCTCCTGAGCGTTCGGATACAGTACAGTCATACGGCAATGTACAAACAGCCCGTTGGCTGGTCAAGCGTAAACGATGAAAAAACTTCCGTAAATTCCCTTTTTAAACGACCATACATGATGTTACGCAGCGCCTTTCTTTGTTTTTTTGTCCTTTCCTTTATGCTTAGTTCCGCCCAGCACCCGGCCGAAGGCCGCTGGAACCTGACGGTTGACCAGGGTTTCCGGATCGCTCCTTCCTGGCTGGAGATCCGCCATTCAGGCATCCGTACGCTGGTAGGACATTTCGTGGCCGATGGCGGAAGTGCCCGTCCGATCTCTCAGGTGCATGCCGATGGCAATAAGATCCATTTCAGTATCCCCCCGCAATGGGAAGACTCCCGGAACGATATGCGTTTTGAAGCCGTACAGGTGGGTGATAAACTCTCCGGTACCATTATCACCCCCGATGGAAGGCGCTGGCCCTTCTCCGGTGAACGTGCTCCGCTGTTGCTAACCAATAAGGTTAACGGATGGGGTACGCCGGTTCAGCTGTTCAATGGTAAGAATACAGACGGATGGCATGCGAGTGGTCCGAAAAACCAGTGGATTGCGGAGAACGGGATCCTGAGAAGTCCGGCTTCAGGTTCCAATCTTATATCCGACAAGACCTTTGGCGATTTCAAGCTGCACATCGAGTTCCGTTATCCGGAGCATTCCAACAGCGGTATATACCTGCGCGGTCGCTACGAAATACAGGTTTGTGACACCCGCGGGCCGGAGCCGGCCAAAGATTCGTTGGGCGCTATTTACGGGTTCATCGCTCCCAACAGACCCGCCTGGAAAAAGCCCGGAGAGTGGCAGACGATCGATGTAACGCTTGTAGGCAGGATCGTTACGGTGGTGCTCAACGGGGTGACCATCATTTCAGAACAGGCCATACCCGGTATTACCGGTGGTGCCCTCAATAGTAAGGAAGGGGAGCCCGGTCCCATCATGCTGCAGGGTGATCACGGGCCGATC
>CANHUD010000277.1 GCA_947463665.1 Sphingobacteriales bacterium | reverse complement strand
TACTGAAAAGACGGTACAAGCGTGCTTTTACGCTTCTGCATCTTTTCATGATCGCCTGTTATTTGCTTTTTCTTGTCCGCAGCCTGTTGCAGCAGACAGACAGAACCGGACAACTCCTGACAGGCCTGCTTGTGCTGGCCATTGCGGGAATGTTCATTCTGGAAATCCGACACTTCATCCAACGAAAGAAAAGCAGTTCACCGTTGTACTTTGTTGGCCTGTTGGCGTTGTTCACGCTGCCCTTTCCCATAGGACTCGTATATGCGCTTCTTGCCTGGGTAGCTCATCTGGCCGGCAGGCCGGAAGAAATAGGTTTTGGCGATGACCGCATTCTGGTTCGAAAAGGCTTTTCCAAAACCATTCGATGGGAAGAGCTTGATAATGTGCTGCTCAAGGATGGCATTCTGACCATGGACTTCAAAAACAACCGGTTGTTTCAGGCAGAAACCGATGATGAGGACGATGAAGAAGAGTACAATGGCACGGAAGAAGAATTCAATGCGTATTGTAAAGCCCGCCTGGGTAGCTGACCCTCCCGCACATTCCTTACCTTTGTGCTATGTATTTACTTTACTCTGATGGCAAGGGAAATATTTTTGAAGACGAAAGTCTCTTTGTAGTAGGCAGAATCGGCTGGGATGCCGTTCCTGTTCCTGAAGAAGACTGGATACTACTACCCGATGGGGGCAATCTGTATGAATTGCCCGGGAGAAGAGGAATCGGGATCGATGTGATCACCGGAGAAATGAGGCTTTGCGAAAAAGGCTGGGCGGTTGCGGCCTTTATTCCACCTGCGCATACCGGCCTTTTTATGGCCGCATATGAAACCGCACCGGACGCCCCTACCCTTCCACTTTTCTGTTATACAGCAGCGGGCTGGAAAGACGACCAGTTTTATGTAACAGCTGTTCGGATAGAACAGGATATCCGTCAGGAATGCAGTGGATTTGATGCTGCCAAAGTTCAGCAGGGTGTCAGCGATCTGACAGCTGCTTATCCACACAATCGGTTAGTAAAACATCTGGCGGAAAATTGTGCGCTCACGTATACCTGTCCCGCCGCACGGAACTATTTCATGGGACGATGGGAATGTCCGGTTCCCACCTCTCCAGCCTGCAATGCGAATTGCATTGGTTGTATTTCTTTTCAGCCGGAAGAGGGCCCCATACCCTCTACCCAGGATCGCCTGACCTTCAAACCCAGTGCAGAGGAAATCGTTGAATTCACGGTTCCGCATCTGGAAACAGCTCCTTTTCCGCTGATCAGTTTCGGGCAGGGTTGTGAAGGCGAACCCCTGCTGATGTGGGAAACCATCCGCGAATCGATCACTGAAATCCGGAAACATACGGCTAAGGGAAGTATCAACATCAATACAAACGGTTCCAAACCGGATGCGGTTGATGCGCTCTGCCGTGCCGGATTAAACTCCATTAGGGTTAGTACCAACTCCGTACAAAAGCATATTTACGAACGGTATTACAGGCCGAATAACTATACATTTGAAGACATTGTTGAAAGTCTGAAAGTGATGCGCAAACATGGTGGCTGGAGCAGTATTAACTATTTTGTATTTCCCGGCATGACCGATTCAGTTGATGAGTACGAGGCCCTGCGGAAACTGATCCGTGAAACGGGTCTGAGTATGATCCAGTGGCGGAATTTCAATATTGATCCCGACTGGTATCTTGGACTGATCGGGATAACAGAGACACCGGAATGCCTGGGAGTGAAGCAACTGATGGAACTGATCCGGGAAGAATTCCCTGAGCTGAAGTTCGGGTATTTCAATCCGCCGATCGAACGGATCCGGGGGAAATACGAGGTAGATTTCGCTCACTAAAGTAGTACCCGACCGGAATGTTAAAATCATTCCGTTTCGTACTTCACATCCAAATTGGAAGTAAATTTATCTTCATGGATTTCGAGCAGCAAAAGAATGTAAAAGCGGGTACCTATACCGGAGCCATCACCGGCGTCCTGCTGTTGCTTTGCTTTATGGTCTCCTGGACAACCCCTGCTCCTGAAGTGCCGCTGGCCGAAGAAGGTATGGAAGTGAATCTGGGTAACAGTGAAACCGGTCTGGGCGATGAAGCGCCGATGATCCCGGGACCACCTGCCGAAGCAGAAACCGAAATCAATACTCCTCCGCCCACTGCTCCTGCGGAGGATGTTTCCCCGGCCAGGGAAGTAGAGACAGATGATGCGGATACGGAAGCCCCGCCGGCTGTAGTACCCAAACCGGTTAAGCCAAAGCCGGCGGAGAAAAAAGCACCGCTAAAAGAATCAACTCCGAAAAAAGTCACGCCTAAACCAACCGTTGCCGACAATCCCAAGCCAGCACCCAGAAAACCGGTAGCCTTGTACAAAGGCGGCTCGGCCAGCGGAACCGGAGGCAATGATGCTGATAACTGGAATGGCAGCCGGAACCAGGGTATTGCTGGCGGAAAAGGTGATCAGGGAAAGCCGGGAGGAAATCCCGATTCCGATAACTATACAGGTTCCGGAGGTACCGGTAAAAGCGGCGTATCTATTTCACGCGGATTACAGGGCCGGCGTATTTCCCGACTGCCCTCTTTTGAGGATGAATTCAATGAAAACGCCAAAGTGGCGGTAGACGTAAAAGTAGATGCCAATGGAGCCGTGATTAGTGTTAGCTATCAGCCAAGAGGCTCCACCACCTCAGACGCCGGCATGCGGTCGATCGCTCTTCAAAAAGCCCGTCAGCTCAAGTTCACTCCTTCTGAGAATGGAGAAGAATCACTGGGAACCATCATTTTTAATTTCAGGTTGAAAAATTAAGCCGCTTCATGCCGTTTCAAACCTACCCGGAGACGCTTGAATTTTTATATGCCCGCCTTCCTATGTTCTCCAGGATCGGAGCGGATGCCTATAAAAAAGATCTGCATAATATCCGGGAATTATGTGCCCGGCTTGGTGATCCTGAAAAGCGATTCAAAACCATTCACGTGGCCGGCACCAACGGAAAAGGCTCTACCAGCCACATGCTGGCAGCCATTCTGCAGGAAGCAGGCTATAAAACCGGGTTGTATACATCCCCACACCTGGAAGATTTCCGGGAACGGATCCGCCTAAACGGACAAATGATCCCGGAAGATTTTATCGTTTCGTTTACGAACCAGACGATGGGCTGGTATGAAGAGATGGATCCTTCTTTTTTCGAGATCACGGTAGCCATGGCCTTTGCTTATTTTGCCGATGAACAAGTGGATATTGCGGTAATTGAAACCGGTATGGGTGGGCGGCTCGACAGCACCAACATCGTTGAACCGGAGGTTTCCGTGATCACGAATATAGGAATGGATCACATGGCATTTCTGGGAGATACCCTGGAAAAGATCGCCGGTGAAAAAGCGGGCATCATCAAACCCGGGATTCCGGTGGTGATCGGGGAAACCCAGCCTGAAACAACCCTTACATTCCAGCAAAAAGCAACTTTAGAAGGCAGTCCGATATACCATGCCGATCAACAGATTCAGGTAAATGAGTGGCACACTGATCCGGATAGTAACCTACACGTTAGCATAACAGAAAAAGATAGTAACGATCGTTTCGATCTGATATTGGATCTTCCGGGCATCTACCAGTTGAACAATGTACGCACTGTCTGGCAAACCGTTCGTATCCTTCAGCAACGGGGATGGAATATCCATTCGGAAACGGCCATTCGTGCACTGGCAAAAGCCGGGAAGACTACCGGACTTCACGGACGCTGGGAAGT
>CANHUD010000276.1 GCA_947463665.1 Sphingobacteriales bacterium | reverse complement strand
GATGAGCATGGTTTTGTGAAATTCCTCCTGGAAGATCAGCCGGAGCCGCCGAAGTATTTCGCGATGATGAAGAAGCTGAACAAAGTGGATCGTCCGCTGCTCACCGAAGTTCCCAAACTGAAAAAGCTGAGCAATACAGAAATGAACGACGCATTGGCGAAAGGTGTGAAGCTCATCGATACCCGCAACAAGGCTGATTTTGCGAAGGGCTTCATCCCCGGCAGTTTAAATATCCAGGGCAACAATTCCTTTGCCACCTGGTGTGGATGGTTCCTGAATTACGAAGAACCGTTCATGCTGCTGGCAGATGAGGCACAGCTGGATGATCTTACGCGTAAGCTGATGCGCATCGGTCTGGATAATATCCTGGGATATGTTCCTGATACCGCTGCCTATACTGCTGAAGGCGGTGCATTGGAAACCGCAAAAATGGTGGATACCGATACCTTCAAAAAAATGCTTTCCGAAAACAACCTGCAGGTAGTGGATCTGCGTGGTGAAACAGAATATAAGCAGGGACATATTGAAGGAGCGGATCATGTATTTGTAGGTACACTGGCAAAGAACCTGGATAAGGTGCGTAAAGACCAAACCGTAGTGGTGCATTGCCAGGGTGGAGATCGTTCTACTATTGGCTACTCACTGCTGGCAGCGCATGGATTCAACAATGTCTGGAACTATTCTGCCAGTGTAAATGAGTGGGTGAAACAAGGAAATCCGCTGGTTCAGTAAGCTTTAAAAAAGTAACAATGGGATTTTTACAACGTTTATTCGGAGGAGGTACAACCGTGAATTATAAAGAACTACTAACCAAAGGAGCTATTGTGGTGGATGTGCGTACACCGGCAGAATTCAACAGTGGTCATGTAAAGGGATCGGTAAATATACCGCTCGACAGTATCCGTACACGTATTCAGGAATTGAAGAATAAAAACGTGCCGGTGATCACCTGCTGCAGAAGCGGTGCCAGAAGCGGATCTGCAAAATCGATATTATCCGAATCAGGTATTGAATGTTACAATGGTGGTCCCTGGGATTCCCTTCAACAACAACTATTATGATGCAGGTATTAACCAGGAACTGGCATGCAGCCAGAATACTGAGAGCCGTGGCCGGACTGGCAGGCGTAGTTTTTGGATTTGTTAAACAAGATTCTGTACTTGGACTGGCAGGAGGTATGTTGCTGCTGATGGGGCTCGCAGATATAGGTTGTGGACCGGCAGGCTGTGGTGTGCAGCCAAAGAACAGCCCCCGTTCCGCTACCGAACCGGCGGACATAACCTTCACAGAAGTAAGCAAGTAAAGCATTTTGCATACCCTGCGCAGAGGCTGTCTCCAAAAGACAGCCTCTTTTTTATGAAGGAAAGATTGCCGAATTTTATTTACATTTGAAAAACGGCAAAATATTGCCTGATGAAGGAAGAGCTTACCCGAATCGGACGAAAAATACGGCAGCGGCGTGAAGCGTTGGGCTATACCCAGAGCGATGTGTCGGAGATCAGTGGCGTGGCAGAACGAACCATCCGGTCGATCGAAGGCGGCATCAATACGAATATGGCCAATCTGATGAAAGTACTGAATGTACTGGGTCTTTCATTATCTGTAGACATCAAACAGGTGGAATATGGTGACTAACCCTGCTGTTTGTCCGGCCACCTTTAAACCCGGCTGTACGGGATACGCTCCGCGTGCGGTGAAAGAAGTATTCGGAGGCCGCACCATGCCGGTACAGTTTCCCTACGAACTGCCCCCCAATCCGGGTACCTATCACCTTAAAATTGAAAAGCGAAAATACCAGTTCACCGATCTCCCTTCCGAACTCACCCTGGATGTTTTTGAAGAGGAAGACCGGGCAGCGAATGAGCAGCTCAGCCGGCAGCTGGCCGCTCAGCTGTTCCAGCTTCCGGTAATAGCTTCTGCACTTACTTTTCTTCAAGACGGGCGTACGGCACTGATTTCGCGAAACATACCCGTAACGGGTAATATGCTGCAACTGGCTATTCTGGATGGACATACCCCGGGACCAGATGCGCAGTACCGCTATTCGTATCATGGCATTTCCTTGCTGATCGATAAATATTTTCCGGCACCTATTCCGGCCAAAGAACTGCTGTTCCGGATGGTGGCGGTACATTACCTGCTGGGCAATGGAGAAGCCCATCTGCGTACGTTTCAGTTCGTGGAAGACAGAGGCGAAAACGATTTTAGCATGGCTCCTCTTTCCTCTGTCTGCAATACTGCTCTTCATGGGGATGCAGCTGATCTGGCCCTGCTGGACGGCCTCTATCTGCGCGATTTTGAGAAGATCAGTTTCAAAACGCTTGGGTTTTACGGATACGATGACATCTACCAGTTTGGACTCCGCATGAATCTGGTCAATTTCCGGGTGAAGCGGTTTCTCGATCTGATACTAACCCAAAAAGATGAGGTGCTCGATATGATCGTGCGTTCTTATCTGAGTGATGCCGGAAAACGAATGTATGCAGAAAGTTTTCTGAAAAGACAGGAGCGATTGTCGACCTCCTATTCCGGTCTGTACAAGCCGGTTGGATAGACTGAAAAATCGTTTATAGCAAGCCATGATCAGAAGCTTAACAGCCGATAAACTGAAGGTACAGATCTATGCTACCCGACAGGAAATGGGAGCGGCCGCAGCGGTTGCCATTGCAGCCGCCATAGGGGAACAGATCCATGAAAAAGGAGAGGTGAATATGATCTTCGCCGCCGCTCCCTCTCAGCAGGAAATGCTGGAGGCACTCCGGGAGGAGCCTGTCGACTGGTCGCGTGTACGGGCCTTTCACATGGATGAGTACATCGGCCTACCCGAAGAGGCACCCCAGCGATTCGCCCGTTTTCTGCACGTTGCCCTCTTCTCCCTTTGCCCGTTTCGTTCGGTACATTATATACGGGGCGATGCACCTGATCCGGAAGCAGAATGTCTGCGTTATTCGGAACTGCTGGAAGCCTATCCGCCCGATATTGTTTGTCTGGGTATTGGAGAGAACGGACATCTGGCCTTTAATGACCCGCCCGTAGCGGATTTCAACGATCCCGTTCTCGTAAAAAAAGTGGAACTCGATCCCGCCTGTCGCCAGCAACAGGTGAACGATGGCTGTTTCGAAAAACTGGACGATGTGCCTACGCATGCCCTTACACTCACCATCCCCGCGTTGATGAAAGGCCGGAAATTGTTCTGTGTAGTTCCCGGAAAAACGAAGATCAACGCTGTGCACGACACGCTGTACCAGCCTGCTTCCACCTACTATCCATCTACGATATTACGCACACATGACCAGGCTATTTTGTTTCTGGATCAGGTGAGCGCTACATTGATCAAATAATAACCGTAATGAATATTACTAACCGAAGAAAATTTTTGTTGCAGACCACTATGGCCGGAGTAGCCCTTGGGCTTACCGGAACGCTCCGGGCGGTTCCGGAAAAAGCTACATCGATTCCCGGAAAGCGGGCCGGGATCATCGGGCTGGATACATCGCATAGTCCGGCTTTTGTGAAAGCCCTGAATGCATCGGTGCCCAATCCTGTTTACAAAGGTTATCGGGTGGTAGCAGCGTATCCGCATGGCAGTAAGGATATCCGTTCCAGTTATGAACGCATACCGGCCTATACAGAGGAGGTGAAAAAATTTGGGGTAGAGATCATGCCTTCCATCGAAGCACTGCTGGAAAAAGTAGATGTGGTATTTCTCGAGACCAACGATGGCAGGCTGCATCTGGAGCAGGCCCTGCAGGTATT
>CANHUD010000275.1 GCA_947463665.1 Sphingobacteriales bacterium | reverse complement strand
GAGCAGCAGGGTTGGCAGGGATGGATCGAAATACCGGTTACGGGCAAGTATATTATGACCAACCCTTTCAGTGTTAACTCCTTTGGATAGTAAAAATGTTGTGATGGCATCGGCTGTTCTTTCTTCTTCTTTTGAGAAAGAGGGTATGGCGATCAGCTCTTTAAGTAAAGCCAGTGCATCCTGAAAAAGTTGTTCGTTAGTCATGGGTTAAGGTTGTGCCGGTTTGGCCGCTGACCAGTTTTCCCAGTTCTTCGGCTTTACCGATGGTAACGTTATGCACGCCGGAAGCGATTGCCCGGAAGGCATTATCGAGTTTGGGGATCATGCCGGCGAAGATTTTTTCCTCTTTCCGGTATTGCTGATAAAGGGAGGGCGTAAGTTGAGGAATTACACTGCTTTCATCGTTCACATCCAACAGTACACCTGTTTTTTCGAAAGAATAGATCAGGCTTACCTGATAATAACAGGCCATAGCGGTTGCAATTTCCTGTGCGATCGTATCGGCGTTGGTATTCAGCAGCTGGCCTTCTCCATTGTGGGTGATGGGGGCGATGACCACAGAAATATTCTGCTGCAGCAGTGTTTGCAGGAAAGCGTCGTTGACCTGTTGTACATCGCCCACAAATCCAAAATCGATGGTTTCGTGAACGCGTTTTTGGGCACGGATCAGATTGGCATCTGCTCCGCATAAACCAATAGCATTGCTGCCCAGTTGCTGAAGACTGGCCACGATGTTTTTATTGATGTAGCCGGCATAGACCATGGTTACCACGCGGAGGGTTTCGGCATCGGTGATGCGGCGTCCATCCACCATCTGCTGAGGGATCTGCAGGGTTGTAGCCAGCTGGGTGGCGAGTTTACCGCCGCCGTGGATCAGTATTTTTTTCCCGTTCAGCGAAGCATAACTGGCAAGAAAAGCACCAAGACGCTGTTCATCATCGATGATGTTCCCGCCGATCTTGATCACATATAATCGTTCCTTCAGCATATCAGTAAGCTTCTAATATAGAATGTAAAACCGCCTGTGCAGCCCATACACGGTTGGAAGCCTGTTGGGTGACCAGCGAAGCGGGACTGTCGAGCACCTCACTGCTAAGCTCTACATTTCTTCGCACTGGCAGACAGTGCATGACGCGTGCTTTTCGGGTGACGTTCAGAGAGGCGGTGGTCAGCATCCAGGCAGGATCGCTGCACAGGATCTTCCCGTAATCGTTGTAGGAGCTCCAGTTTTTCACATATACGAAATCTGCATCCTGCAATGCTTTTTGCTGATCGTGCTCGATGGTAGCGCCATTGGTGAACGCCGTATCGAGTTCGTAACCTTCCGGATGGGTGATCACGAAATCGGCCTTCCCCCATTTATTGACCCATTGTGCAAAACTGTTGGCCACACATTGAGGCAGGGGTTTTACATGCGGTGCCCAGCTGAGTACTACTTTCGGTCTTCTTGTTTCTGTCCATGGGGCGATGGTTTCTTCCATGGTGATGATATCGGTCAGACTCTGCAACGGGTGCAGGGTGGCACTTTCCAGACTTACCACCGGTATACCGCAGTAGTTGATGAACTGCTGAATGTATCGTTCGCTGTAATCATCTTCCCTGCTTTTCAGGGAAGGGAAGGTGCGGATCGCCAGGATGTCGAAATACTGTCCCATGATAGGAGCTGCATCTTTCACATGCTCCACTGTAGTCCCGTTCATGATGGCATCTTCCGCAAATTCCAGGGCCCAGCCTTCCGATCCGATGTTGAACACGATGGCTTCCATTCCCAGGTTCTGGGCGGCTACCTGTGTACTGAGCCGGGTGCGCATCGAGGGGTTCAGGAACAACAGGCCGATCCGTTTGTTGGAACCGATCTGTTTCTGGCTGAACGGAAATTTTTTAAAGTCCAGTGCTTTCTGCACCAGGGCATCGAGGTTCGGAACATCGGCAGCGGAAATGAAATGCCTCATGGATCGTTGGGTTGGAAGTTAATCGGGAATAAGTTCTTTTCTGAGTGCGTTCAGGAACTGATCGGCATGCTCTCTGGTGAGGGCAAGAGATGGCAGCAGCCGGACCACACTGGGCTTGGCCTCTCCGGTGAAGATGCGGTGCGTCCATAGCAGATTTTTGCGCAGGTCTTTATGGACTTCCTCTACATCAAAACCGATCATAAGGCCGCGACCGCGGATATTTTTAAGCTGCGGAAATTTCCGCAGTTCTTCCATCAGGTAGTCTCCCATTTGTTCGGCATTGGCCATGAGCTGTTCACGCTCCATTACTTCCAGCACGGCCAGCGCCGCGGCACAGGCCAGATGGTTTCCGCCGAAGGTAGTGCCAAGCATACCGTGTTTTGCCGGTATATGCGGGGCGATGAGAATACCTGCTACCGGGAAGCCGTTGCCCATACCTTTTGCCATCGTGTAGATGTCTGCCTCCACACCGGAAAAATCGTGACTGAAAAATTTGCCGGAGCGGCCATAACCACACTGGATACTATCTGCAATGTATAGTGCGCCGTATTGATCGCAACATTCCCGGATGGCCCGGATAAACAAGTCTGTAGCCACATGTATGCCGCCTACACCCTGTATGCCTTCGATGATCACTCCGGCCACTTCGTTTCCGTTCGACTGGAAATAGGCACGGAGCTGTTCCTCTTCGTTGAAGGGGAGGAATACAATATTATCCGTTTGGTTTACGGGTGCCACAATGGCCGGATTGTCTGTGGCAGCCACAGCCAGTGAGGTTCTGCCGTGAAAGGCTTTTTTGAACGCAATGATCTTTTTTCGGCCGGTATGAAAAGAGGCGAGTTTCAGGGCGTTCTCATTGGCTTCTGCTCCTGAGTTGCAGAGGAACAGCTGATAATCGGCCTTGCCGCTAACGTTTCCGAGTGCTGCGGCCAGTTCTTCCTGCAGGGGTATGCGGATGGAATTGGAATAGAATCCAACCTTATCCAGCTGGTCGGTCAGTCGTTTCACATAATGCGGATGGGTATGGCCAATGCTGATTACGGCATGACCGCCGTACATATCCAGGTACTGGTTACCTGCATCATCCCATACGTTCGAGCCCATGGCTCTTTCGATGGTGATATTATTGATGGGATATACGTCGAATAATTTCATATAGTTGGATTAAAAGAAGGAAGCTTTTAGGGTAAGTCCTGCCGTTTCCTCCAGTCCGAAGATCAGATTCATATTTTGTACCGCCTGTCCGGATGCCCCTTTCAGCAGGTTGTCGATCACGGAATGAACCACGAGCTTTGAACCCACTTTTTCGGTCTGGATCAGGCATTTATTGGTATTGACCACCTGTTTGAGGTGCACGGCTTCCCGGATCACATGGGTGAACGGGGCATCTGCGTAGTACTCTTCAAATAGGTTATTAATATCTGTTTCGGATAAGTCGCATTTAACAGTGGAGGAGATGAATATCCCTCGGGTAAAATCTCCTCTCCAGGGAATGAAGCTGATGTCGATACCCGGGGCCGGCTGCAGCTGCATCAGGCTTTCACCGATTTCACCCAGATGCTGATGCGTCAATGTTTTGTAGGCCTGTATATTATTGGCTCTCCAGCTGAAATGTGAGGTGGGCGACAGGCCCTGTCCGGCTCCGGAAGAACCTGTGATTCCTGTAGTATACACATCGGATAGCAGTCCTGCCGCGGCGAGGGGCAGCAGGCCCAGTTGTATGGCGGTAGCAAAACAGCCGGGGTTGGCGATATCGATGTTCTTATTGTTCCGGTAAAGCTCCCGGTTGAGTTCGGGGAGCCCGTATATGAAAGT
>CANHUD010000274.1 GCA_947463665.1 Sphingobacteriales bacterium | reverse complement strand
AGAAGCTTCTCCGGGATCCCTGCTTGAAAATGTGATTGTAGCGGCTACACCGGATGATAGCCAACCGCTTACGGAAGAAAATATTGCGGAAGCCACTTTACAGATGGCAACTCTCAACACTCTTCCGGTTCGAAGTCTGGCAGAAAGATCTCCGGCCGTTAATGATATATTGACCAGAAGTACATCCAGCGTGAACGCTTCCCGGTCCCTTAAGTTCGGATGGCAGTTGTATGCGGCACCCACGATCAGTTACCGACGGTTGTCCGGAAAAGGACTGGCTTATTACACCAACGCAGGTAATAACATGTCGTCTGTATTTTCCACTGACAATGTAGCCAATTCGGTTACACATAAACCTTCTATCGGCTTTGAACTGGGAAGCGCCCTCACCTATGCAGTTACTTCTTCTCTGAAGGTAAAAGCAGGTGTTCAGTTTAACGTGAACCGTTACGAAGTACAGGCTTTCCATTCAGTACCTGAAGTAGCCCCCATGACAAGAAATCCTGGTGCGGATGGCCTGAATGTAGTTTCCACCTTCAGGAATTACAGCGGATTTTCGAAAACCTGGCTCCGGAACCAGCACATCATGATGTCCCTGCCTGTGGGTGCGGAATGGAGTTTATTCGGAAATGAAAACATTCGCTTCAACATTGGTGCTACCCTTCAGCCCACATTTGTGGTCAATAACCAGGCCTACATGATCTCAACGAATCTGCGCAGTTATGCCAAGGCACCTTCGCTCTATCGTGAATTCAATGTGGCGGCGGGAGCAGAAATGTTTCTGAGTATCAAAGGCCGAAGTCTTCGCTATAATATTGGCCCGCAATTCCGTTATCAGTTGTTCTCCAGTTACAAGAGGCCTTACCCAATCAGTGAGTTTCTTACCGACTATGGACTTAAGGTCAGCATTGGCCGCTAAACACAGGGCGGTCAGTCACATCGGACTGATTTGAGTTATCTTTGCACGATACCTCTATCAGGTACATTCCGTCATGAATGCCAACACATTCCAACAAATTGCTCCTACCCTTCCTGCCGAACCCGGTATATATAAATATTTCGATCGGGACAAAAAACTGCTTTATGTAGGGAAGGCCAAGAACATCCGGAAACGAGTCAGTTCCTATTTTACCAAAACGTTACAGAGCTATAAAACACAGGAACTCGTTCAGCGCATACAACACATCGAGTTTACAATTGTGCCCTCCGAACACGATGCACTCCTGTTGGAAAATTCACTGATAAAACAGTTTCAGCCACGTTTTAATATTGACCTGAAAGACGATAAGACCTATCCTTACATTGTTATCCGGAAAGAGCCCTTCCCCCGCGTTTTTCTTACCCGCAGGCGTATAGAAGACGGATCTGAATATCTGGGACCCTTTACCTCGGTAGGAAAAGTGCGCGAATTGTTATCCTTTATCCGCCAGCATATCCCGCTCCGTACCTGCAAACTGGCGCTCACAAATGAAAATATTACAAAAGGTAAATTCAAAGTCTGCCTGGAATACCATCTCGGCAATTGCAAAGGCCCCTGCACCGGTCACCAAAGCCTTACCGACTATGAAGAAAGCCTGGGCCGAATCCGCCACATTCTGAAAGGCAATCTTACACCGGTGCTACAGCATTACCGCCAGGAAATGCAACAACATGTAGAGAATCTTGCTTTTGAAAAAGCAGAAATCATTCGTAAAAAAATAGAGAATCTACAGCAATACCAGGTACGATCCACCGTGGTGAGTCCTACACTGGGAGATATCGACGTCTGTTACCTGAAAGAAGGAGAGAACGATCAGGCCTATGTGAATTTTCTGATGATCCGGAATGGTGCGATCGTAGACACCAAATCCACCCAGCTGAAGCGTAAGCTCGAAGAAGACCCGGCAGAAATGCTCTCCTTCGCACTGGCCTATTTCCGCGATCAGTTCCAAAGTCGGGCAACCGAAGTGATCGTTCCCTACCCGATTGAATATCCGGATGCACAACTACGCATTACCATCCCGAAAAGCGGCGATAAGAAAAAGCTACTGGATATGGCAGAGAAAAATGTCCGCTTCTTCATTTCCGAAGAGAAACGACAGCATGCCCTGCACATGACCGATAAGTCCACCGATATGAGTGACGTGCTCCTGCAATTGCAGGAAGATCTGCGGTTACTGGAATTACCTGTTCATATTGAATGTTTCGACAACTCGAATTTTCAGGGAAGCTTTCCGGTCTCTGCCATGGTTTGCTTCAAAGAAGGCAAACCCAGTAAACAGGACTACCGACATTTCAATGTAAAAACAGTAGAAGGCATCAATGATTTCGCTACCATGAAAGAAGCCGTAGGAAGACGGTACAGGAGATTGCTCTCGGAAGAGAAACCGCTTCCTCAACTGGTGATCATTGATGGTGGCAAAGGACAGCTGAATGCTGCACTGGAAGCCATAGAAGAACTGGGGATCAGTGGCAGAATGACGCTGGTAGGACTGGCAAAAAATGTAGAAGAGATCTTTTTTGCCGGAGATCAGGAACCGCTCAGACTACCGTATCAGAGTGAAGGTCTCCGTCTGATCCGCTTTATTCGTGATCAGGTACACCGGTTTGGCGTCACCTTCCACCGAAACAAACGATCAAAAGCTGCCTTCCGGAACAGCCTCGAGGATATCAAAGGAATTGGTAAATCAACCACAGAATCACTGCTCAAACATTTTCGGTCTGTGCAAAATGTATTGGACGCCACAGAAGAAGAACTGTCCGCGGTAATTGGTGAACACAAAGCACGGCTTATAAAACAGGAGAAACCATTGTCGCACTTTCCAAAAAATGAACAAGAATTTCCTTTTGAAAACTGAGACAATGCTGTGACAGATTCTTGTGACATCTCGATCTGTCTACCTAAAATTTGGCATTAAAGGAGAATTACAACTATATCGAATTGATTATTAATCGATATAGCTAGAATTAGTCATGCCCGTACAAAAAAAAAGACTCAAAATTGTTGGTCATCTGCTACAGGTTTGTATCTTTACCACGGTTTTTCATAGGATATTGGATTTTAAAAACGGGGCCGGATTTCTATCCAAGCCCCTTTTTTTATTTGCTTCATTTTACTAAAAACAAACGGTTTATAATGGCTCAATAGCACTTCACTAGCACAAAAAAAGGAGGCTTTTCAGCCTCCTTTTCAGTATAATTACCGGATTGGTTTAGTATGACCAGAGATCCTGCTCGAAATTGAAAATCTTGTCTTTGATGGCATCTCCTTCCAGCAGACGAAGAATTTCATCTTTTATATAGCCTTTAATGAAGAGATCCTGGGGGTTTTCAAACGTTGACTTCACAATGTAACTGGAGAAATATCTGCTTTCGAATAATTCTTCCCAGCTCATCCGGGCGCCGAAGTTTTTACCATTGTATACTTCAAATTTTGCCAGGGTAGGACGCATATCCGGATAATATACCCAGAAAAGTGGTCGTTCACCCAGTACTTGTCCTGAAGCCTGATCTATCTCAATCTTTACCGGAGCAATTCCCAGTATGCGGGAGAACATACGGGATGACTCTTTATCAAATACCCATTCTTCCTTAATGCGGAATTTAACGATATCATCCGGATTGAATTCAGCACAAACGGCAGAATCCTTCATGATACCTTTGGTTCCATTTGGATCTTTAACATAATCCGGAATCTGTATGGTATCACATTTACCGGCCAGCAATTCTCCGATACGGGCCACCGTCATAGGAGTAGTGAAGCGGTCATCAATGGTAGCATCGAATGCTGTTACATCACCGGTCCGCAGAGAGTT
>CANHUD010000273.1 GCA_947463665.1 Sphingobacteriales bacterium | reverse complement strand
CGATAATAATCCCGGTACGTTCCCTATTCAGAGTGAGCGGTTATACAACGCCATTAAAGGACATGGAGGCACGGTACGTTATGTAGTGTTGCCGTATGAAAGTCACGGGTACAGTGCTAAAGAAAACGTGTTGCACATGTTGTGGGAGATGGACAGCTGGATGAAGAAATTTGTGAAGTAATCTGAACGGAGGCCGCCCCAAAAAGGCGGTCTCTTTTTTATCTGCCCGATTTGAGATAAACGGAAGGCGTTTCGCCGGTCACTTTTTTAAACGCATTGAGAAACGTATATCGGTTGTTGAAACCCACTTTTTGTCCGAGTGCTTCCAGCGTAAACAGCCGCCATTCAGGGTTTTCCGTCAGCTGGCCGAGCAGATAGGTGATGCGCTGGTGGTTGATGTATTCGTTGAAATTCATCCCCAGATAATTGTTGAGGTAGGCGGATAGCTGATGCGTTGGGCAACCCACTGCCTGCGAAAGATCGGAGATGGAAAAGCTGTTTTTCAGATAGGTTTTATCCGACAGAAAATGACGTTCGATGGCGATTGCCAGTCGCTCCACCGTCTCTTCTTTCAGATAGACTTTTTTCTGAATGTTTTCCGGTTCTTCCGGGAGCGGTTCAGCCACTAAGGGAGCCGGTTCTATTGGCAACGCGGCCCGGCTGTTTTCACCTGCCACCCACAGTCCGCGGATTCCGTAGATGATATCCGGACGGAAAAACAGGAACAGGGCAAAGAACATCGTGGCAAAATAGATGGAACCATTTTGGATGATATCTATCCGAATGGGTATGTGAAAAAGATATACGATGACCGATGGAATGACACCCATTAACAGGAGCAGACAGAGAGCGAGGGTCCAGTGCATGACAGACCGGGTTTCCTGTCTGATCTCGGTTGGCGGCTGAAGGAGGAAAACCTTTACCCATATCCGTATGGCCAGCCCTACATAGACTAGCGACAGGAAGGCACGGAACTGAAAATGGAAAAAGCGATTGAACAGCCAGGATACGCTGGTAATGTAGACATTCTGTTGAGCATAATCCTGCAGCAGTTGTTGCCTTTTGACTTCGGCAGATTGGAGAAAATAAGGAGCAAAGTCCACCAGATAGAGCAATGCAGGGGTGAAATGAATAAGATCGATCCACTTCCAGCCCTCCTTGTATAAGAGTTTCCGGATGTAGAGAAACGCGAGTGGGTAGACCAGATATAACATGAAGGTTCCCGTTCTGCAGAAATGAGGAATGTCCAGAATCCATTGGGTGGAAAACAGGAACATTTGGAAAGAAATATAGGCCAGGGAGAAAAGGAAAAGACTGAAAATAAGATTGACCGGATAATCCTTCCGTGTGAAACGAAGATGGATCATCATGATAACCGCCAGGAAACCTGCGTTGATAATATGTAGAATTCCCCAGGTATACATAGTGACCTTAACAGGTCACTGAAAAGATACGTTAAAATTTGGAATTAGCCGTTCATTTTTTTGGCATCTTCCACAAATTTCGCCAAACCGAGATCGGTAAGCGGATGCTTGAGGAGACCCAGGATGGAATCGAGCGGACAGGTACAAACATCGGCGCCCATCTCAGCAGCCTTTACAATGTGCAGCGCACTGCGGATAGAAGCTGCCAGTATTTCCGTTTTGAACCCTTGTAATTTGTAGATATGCGAGATTTGGCCTATCAGTTCCATGCCATCCCAGCTACTGTCATCGATACGGCCAATGAAGGGAGAAAGATAGGTAGCGCCTGCTTTTGCAGCGAGGATCGCCTGACCGGCAGAGAATACCAGCGTACAATTGGTACGAATGCCATTCTCCGTGAACCAGCGGATTGCTTTGATGCCATCTTTGATCATCGGTACTTTCACCACGATGTTGGGATGAATAGCGGCGAGTTTTTTTCCTTCTTCGATGATACCGTTGTAATCGGTGCTGAGTACTTCTGCACTTACATCGCCATCTACCAGATCGCAGATGGTTTCATAGTGACGAAAAATAGCTTCTTCCCCTTTAATGCCTTCCTTCGCCATGAGCGAGGGGTTGGTAGTTACACCATCCAGCACACCCAGATCGTTTGCTTCGCGGATTTGATCGAGATTAGCCGTGTCGACAAAGAATTTCATGACGATAAATTGAGGGGGAAAAATAAAAAAAGGCAGGTGATTTACATCGCACCGCTCAACCACCTACCCTTGCTGCCTTCCGGCCCTGGGGGAGTTCAGCAGGAGCTGGTCGTGTAAGACCTGCCGGGTGCAAATATAGTAAACCCGCCTGAATAATAAAAAAACAGTTGCGCTATCCGTCACTGAGGCCTGGCAAACGGAGAACTGATGATGCTGATCCCGAGCAGCTGGTCGTGCCGTCCGCCCAGTTCCCGGTAATAAACCAGTACCGTGTACAGATCCTCTGTTTCCCATGTATTCCCTTCGGTTAGTAGTGTTTCAAACACGCCGGTGCGCGGATCCCGCAGAGCATAGATATAATCGTAATAGCCCTGTTTGAGTGGCCATTCCGTTTCATAGACGCGTCGCTCTTCATTGAATACCATTCTGGATTCCGGATTTTTACCGTAGTTGGAAAGTTCTCCGAATACATACAATTCCCGACCGGGAAATGGCTGCCCATCGGGAGGAACGTAGGTAAACCGAACTTTTGAATAATCCGCTTCCCACAACGGGTTCAGTCGCTCCACGGTTTCATTCAGGAACATTCCATTGAGATCGCGGAAAAAGAAATACGGCATGCCCACGCGGCTTTTATCGTCTGTAACGATCACGGAAAAACTGCTATCGGTATTTTGCTGCCTCCGGATGCGGTCGCCCAGTAACCGGAAGCTCCGCAGATTGGCCCAGCGCCATTCGCGCATGGCCGGGAAGAGCATTTCCTGTTCATTGACAAATTCCAGCAGGTCCTGTTTGATGTAGGTGGGCTGCAGGTTGCGAAGGGCATTGTCCCACCGGTTGTTCTGCAGGATCATCATCCGGATCTGCTGTTGCGGATAGCGGATATCGAAGCCCCGATGCGATACCTGTACCATGAGCCGGTGATGTGTACGAAAATATTGTTGGGAGAACGGCTGCTGCACCTGTGTAGCCACCGGAAATTTTCGGTCCACCACCAGGATCCGCCGGGTGAAAGCCAGTTTAGAGGTATCGCCGTTGATGAACACTTTAAGGAGATAGTTCCCGCTTTTGGTGGGTGTGAGGTTGCGATCGGGCAGCGTTGCCTGGTAATGCGTGTATCGGCTCAGCAGGGCGGCAGAGGTGCGATAGGTACTGATTCGTTGTTGCGTATAGCCTTTTACATAATCGAAATAACTCATCTGTACCGGCGACCAGTCGGCATTGCGCAATTCCATCGTATAGAAATAATATTTCACATCCCCGGCCATATCATCAAAATGCAGTTCCAGCTGATCCGGGCTGTTCAGCGTCAGGATGGGCAGGGAGGCCGGCTCTCCGAAGCGGTGAAATTTTACGGAACGAATGTTCGGGTTATAGGTCATATCCGGCTCCCGTTGTGCGTTTACGGAGAGGGCCGATAAAATGATCAGGATACAAAGTACACCGCGCATGCAAATGGATTATCTTCACAATTTAGTAAAACGATATCGTTCTGAAACTTTCCTTTTTTCTTGCCCGCCGCATCGCCTTCAACCGGGAACGGTCGTTCTCCCGTTTTGTGATCCGTTTGTCTATAGTGGCAACCACGATCAGTGTAGCGGCCATGGTGCTATCGCTCTCCTTTATCAACGGGTTCCAGAAAGTCATCAGCGATAAGATCTACAGTTTCTGGGGGCATGTCCGCGT
>CANHUD010000272.1 GCA_947463665.1 Sphingobacteriales bacterium | reverse complement strand
TACTATCGGGTGAAGGCCGGAGGGGTCACTACCGAGATGACATCATCCTTACGAGGCGGGATGATCCGCTTTACGATGGAGAAAGACGATACCCTGTATGTTCAGCTGTTATCGAATAGCGATGAGTCGCAGGGGGGACTGATGGTTGATCGGGAAAAGCGGACAATGGGCGGGCAGAATCCGGTTCACAGGATTTACCAGGGATGGGGACAACCAGCCGGTTTCAGCGGCTGGATCTATATGCGGGCCAACAGGCAGGCGCTTTCCACTGGGTCTTTCTCTGCAGAGGGATTTTCTCCTGCGCACCGGATCAACAGCCAAAAAGAGATGGGCGTTTATCAGGCGTATGTGTTAAAGAAAGGAGAGTCCGTTACGTTTTCCATCGGTACTTCCTTCACTTCAATGGAAGCAGCCGCTAAAAATATGGAGACGGAAATCGGAAATCAGTCCTTTGAGGTGATCCGGAAAAAAGCAGAGGAAATCTGGGAAACTCAATTGGGGAAGATAGTAGTAACATCTAAAGATAGTAGGAGGCTGAAGACATTCTATACAGCGCTCTATCATTCTTTTCAGCATCCCCGATTGTTTAGTGATGTAGATGGATCCTATCCCGCTTTTGCAGGGAATGCCCGGATCATGCAGGCCGGGAAGCGGGCCTATTATGATGACTTCTCTACCTGGGATATATTCCGGACGCAGTTGCCGCTGGTGGAGATACTGGATCAGCAGCTCACGGCTGATTTTGTACAATCGCTTGTAAATAAAGGCCGGCAGGGTGGCTGGCTGCCGATATTCCCGTGCTGGAACAGTTATACTTCTGCCATGATCGGGGATCATGTGGCAGCCTATATTGCATCGGTTTATGCCAAAGGAAACCGGAATTTTGATACTACTGAAGCGTACCGGCTGATGCGGAAGAATGCATTTGAGGTAGCTCCGGATCCGGATTACCAGAACGGAATGGGCCGAAGAGCACTAAGATCCTGGATGAAGTACGGATACATCCCAATGGAAGACAGTGTGCCGTTTGCGTTCCATAAAAAGGAGCAGGTAAGCAGAACGCTGGAGTACGCGTACGATGACTATGCGATTTCTGTAATGGCGAAAGGAATGGGGCAAACAAACGACCATCAGCTCTTAAAGAAACGTGGCCAGAATTACCGTTTTGTGTTTGATTCATCGGTAGGTATGATGCGCGGGCGTTATGCAGATGGCAGCTGGTATACGCCTTTCGAGGCGGATGCCCGCCAGCCCTATATCACAGAAGGTACCCCCCGGCAATATGGATTTTTTGTGCCTCATGATGTACCCGGACTGGCCACGCTGATGGGAGGGAAGAAGAAACTGGAAGAGGCACTGGATTCCCTTTTTGTCAAAGGGGAGTACTGGCATGGAAATGAACCCGGTCATCAGATTCCTTTTATGTATACCTACACGGATGCACCCTGGAAAACTACCGATGTGGTGCATGAGATCCTGAGGGAAGAGTATAGCGACGGGCCGGGTGGGCTTAGCGGAAACGATGATGCCGGTCAGATGAGTGCCTGGTATGTGATGGCTGCCATGGGCTTTTATCCGGTGGATCCGGTATCAGGTGAATACCGGCTGGCCACGCCTTTTTTTGACGAAGTCAGGCTGAAAACCGGTTCCGGCAAGCTCCTTCAGATTACGGTTAAACGTTCGGCACCTCAGGACCAGTATATCCGGAGTATCCTGTACAATGGCAAACCCTGGAAGCGCGGGGAATTTACATTTGCACTGTTGCAGCAGGGTGGGAAAATAGAATTGGTGCTGGGTCCCAGACCTTAAGAAATTAGGGAAGCGTTAGCGGACGAAATAAAGGTATCCCCATTTTTCAGGAACATGCATATCGATGATTCCCTGGGGAGACCATACCCAGTTTTGTTCCGGAAGACGCTTCCCAGTGTTATCGGTCCGGCGTTTGTAGCTGATGCCATCCTTTTCCATCAGCCATTGAACTCGGGAAAAATTGATCCGCCAGAAACCTCCTTCCGTTGGGGTATAGATCTTACCTGTTTTGCTGATGGAATTTACCGGAACAGCCATTTCAACCATCCAGTATTTGTCGCGATCATTATTTTTATCGAGTGTGCCCTTTAGATAGACAGCGGATTTCAGGCCTTTGACATTCCATTGTATGTCCATCGGTCCACCTTTTTTATACGGCCTGGTCATGAACAGGTCCATGATGGTACCCAGCGCGTTGATTTCAATTTCAGTGTACTCATTGGTATCGTTATCCGGGTCGATGAACACTTCAAAGTCGTGATCCTGAAAGATAATGGCATCCCGTTCTGTGAGAGTGCCCCAAAGGTCAGGCTCCTCCAGTTTAGCGAGGATGTACAGGAATTCTTCATCCCACATCATCTTCATCCTGGTTTTAAAAGTTGGTTTTGGGCGGATATCCCCTTCAATGTCAATAAACTCGGCGGACCATGGCGCATGCTTCCATTCACGGTTACCGGCTTTCCCGTCGATCACCACGGGAATCCGTGTTTTCGGTGCCCGGTATACACGAGTACTATCGGGCTGCGCGGTTACCCATCCAAAGCCCAGACCAAACAGGGTAGTAAGAAACATTTTTTGCATAAGGGAAGATACAACTCCCCATTGCAGGTTCTTTACCTAATTTCAACACTATATAGATCTGGCCGGTGAATTCTGTTTATCTTTAGTGTATGAAATGCCTGGTGATTGATGATAATATCATCGCCCGAACAACCTTACGGCATCTGGCCGGTCAGGTAAGCGGACTTTCTGTAGTAGGCGAGTGCAGCAATGGAATTGAGGCGTTCAACCTGCTCCGGCGGGAGAAAATTGATTTGTTATTGCTGGACATTGAAATGCCGGGTATGTCCGGACTGGAGTTGACCAAAAATCTGGGAGCACAGTGCCCTGCTATTATTTTTACTACCTCCAAAAAAGAATATGCTGTTGAAGCTTTTGAGCTGAATGTGGTGGATTATCTGGTGAAGCCTATTACCCCGGCGCGTTTTATACAGGCCATCAGCAGGGCGTTCGAATGGAAGAATGAATGGGCATTTTCGGAGGCTTATCAGGATAAGGGAACACTTTTTATTCGGGATGCAGGTGTAATAATTCGTGTGAACATCCGGGACATTCTTTTCGCGGAGGCCATGGGTGATTATGTTAAGATTCATACTGCGGAACGATTTTATCTGGCACACAGCACCCTGAAATCGTTGGAAGAACGTCTGCCAGCGGCAGATTTCATGCGTATTCACCGGTCCTATGTAGTTGCACTCCACCGGATTGACATGGTCAGAGAGGGCACTGTTGTTATTAGGGAACACCAGATTCCGGTTTCTGATTCTTTTAGATCGATACTAGCAGGCAGGCTTAACATATTGTAATGCCTTTTCATCGTTTAGAATGACCGATTCACCGAAAGAGCGACATTGGTATTCTCTGGAGCTACAACTTTGTAAAGATTTTCAGGGGAAAACACCTAAGTATTCGACACCAACTCCCCGTTCCCGGGGAGTTGCTTTTAAAACTTTTTATATTGAAGCGTTTTCCAGTCATATCAATTATTTTTCACTCCATACTGCTGATGGTCATTTTTTATGCCCTTCTTACAGTGCTTGACAAGAATCCCCATCCGCTATTGGTCCTTTCGCTTCTCTTTTTTCTGACCGTCAATGTGGTTTTGTTTATCCGACTTTTCCTGAATCTGCTTAAAAGAAACTGAGATCGGGATTACATTCATTAACTTGTAGTACAGATTCTCCGCTATGAGTCGTTACTACGTTTACTTGTTACCTGCAGCCTTCATTGCTGTTATTTTAC
>CANHUD010000271.1 GCA_947463665.1 Sphingobacteriales bacterium | reverse complement strand
CGGAAAAAGCACTGGCCTATAAACAACGCTTTGGGGTCGATGGCCTTATGATCGGACGGGCAGCCATCGGCTATCCCTGGATCTTCCGTGAAATCAAACATTATTTCGCGACCGGAGAAAAATTACCTCCGCCAACCATCGAAGAAAGAATCAACGTCATCCGAAAACACCTCACCGGCTCCATCGCCTGGAAAGGGCTGATTCCCGGCATCAATGAAATGAAAAGACATTACGCCAACTACCTGCACGGATTACCCAACATCAAAGAATTCCGGCAACGGCTCGTAGTACTCAAATCCATGGAAGAAATCGATGAGGTTCTGGAAGAGATCAGCAAAACCTATAGCGGTCTGCAAATAGCAGCTCCCGCCATTGATAACCAGTGGAGCTGTTCCATCCAGGCGGCCGACAGCTGCGGGGCATGAATACCTATGCTATCCGATTAGTTTAACAAAGAACGAACTTCTTCACCCAATGGATCAATAGCCGATTCGAAATAGGCGGCCAGACGGCCTTCCTCATCAATCATGTATTTAGAGAAATTCCAGACCGGAACACGGTCATTCCATCCATTCTGAGCAGGATCACTCAGCCAGCGGTACAGTGGATGCTGGCCTTCCTTGCGCACTACCACTGTTTTTCTTGCCAGCAGAAAATCTACCCCATAATTCTTTTTACAGAATGCGGCAATCTCCTCATCGCTCCCTTTTTCCTGCTCCTTGAAATCATTGGCCGGAAATCCGATCAGCACCAGCTTCTCTCCCATCTGCTCATGCAACTGCTGCAACGCCTCGTACTGACCGGTAAAGCCGCAGTCGCTCGCCGTATTCACAATCATGATCTTCTTTCCCTTGAATTGTTCCAGTGTTATGGTAGTACCATCGTTGAGTTCCACCGGAATGGAAAATACAGAGACCGGAGGATTCGCCGGATCCTTCTGTACAATACTACCCGTTTTGGAGTTTACTAACCTGCTTATATAGTTCACAACCGGATAAGCCTTACGCATCAATCGCTGCCTGAATGTCATATCTCCATCATTATCAAAAAAAATCCAAAGAATAAATACAATCCCGATGGCGATTCCGCCTATTATCCATCGCCTCATTATCTGAAAATTTTTCGGATCAGTTTCAGATGCCCCTTGTATGGTGCGTACCAGAAGGGAACATCAAACCACGTGGGTGTCCGCAAAATGCTTTTAACTCTGCTGAAAGCCAGAAAACCATGTTCCCCATGGTACTGTCCGATCCCACTGTTTCCCACCCCTCCAAAAGGAAGGTCAGGATTGCCCAGATGAATCAGCGTATTGTTCACACAACCGCCACCAAAGCGGATCTGCTCAATATAGCCATCTGCCGTTTTAGTAGAAGAGGTGAAAACGTACAAAGCCAGAGGATACGGACTTCTCCCGATCCATTCCAGCACTTCCTCCCGGGATGTAAAGGTGATCACCGGCAGGATGGGTCCGAATATTTCTTCCGTCATTACCGGATCATCGGCTTTTACCGCCTCTAAAATAGTAGGTGCGATGTATCGTTCCGATGCATCTGAAGCACCGCCTTGCACAACCTTTCCATTATCCAGATAGGTTAGTAGGGATGCAAAACGCTTGTCGCTGATGATGCGGGCGTAATCCGGACTTTTCTGAGGATCTTCCCCATACATATTGCGGATAACGCGTTTCAGTTCATCGATAAACCGATCTTTTACAGAAGCATGGACCAGCAGATAATCAGGAGCCACGCAGGTTTGTCCGGCATTCACAAACTTTCCCCAGGCCACTTTTTTAGCAGCAAACCGAAGATCTGCATCCTGTTCGATGATGCAGGGTGATTTGCCTCCTAATTCGAGGGTAACAGGACTAAGATGCCGGGAAGCCATTTCCATGATCTTGCGGCCAACAGGAACGGAGCCGGTAAAGAATACCTGATCGAAATGATAATTTTCCAGCAGTGCCTTACCCACTTCCAGCCCATCACCTGTGATGACGGCAATGTATTCTTCATCAAAATATTCCCGGATCAGCTCCACAATCACCTGCTCGGTATGTGGCGCTATTTCCGATGGCTTAAGGATCATCGTATTTCCCGCCGCCATGGCTGATGCCAGCGGATGCATCATCAGCAGGAATGGATAGTTCCAGGGACTGATGATCAGGGTTATGCCCAGCGGATCCCGGTAGGTCCAGCTGCTGGAAGGTAAAAATGGAAGCGGCGTTTTCACCCTTCGTGGCTTCATCCAGCGCTTAAGATGCGACATTGTATGACGGATCTCTGCGTATAAAGTACCCAGTTCTGTACCATAGGTTTCGAATTCCGGCTTGCGGAAATCTTTGTACAAGGCTTCCATTACACGCGGCTCATAGGCTTTTACCGCATCCCACAGGCGCTGAAGCTGTGCCTTTCGGAATGCATAATCGCGTGTTTGTCCGGAAGCGAAAAACGCCTGCTGCTTCGCATAAATTCGGGCGATGGCCGGAGCCAGTTCCTCCTGCGGAACGGAAGTTGCCTGTTGTACCATATGGATATAACCCTGTTTATCGATTAATGTTTACCTTGGCGGTAGCAACTAAGCTACGAAATACCAGTGGATATATTAAGCGATGAACATTTCATGCGAATGGCCCTGAAAGAGGCCGGACAGGCATTTATAGAGGATGAAGTACCGGTAGGCGCCATCGTGGTGATCGAAAACCGGGTGATTGCCCGCGGATACAATATGGTGGAAAAACTAAACGATCCCACCGCCCATGCTGAAATGATCGCCCTGACATCGGCTTTCAACCACATCGGGGCGAAATACCTGCCGGAAGCTACCCTCTACGTTACCGTTGAGCCCTGCCTGATGTGTACCGGAGCTCTCTACTGGAGCAAGATCGGGCGGATCGTATGGGGTGCAGATGATGAAAAAAACGGACACCGGCACATCACCGGCAACACCTTCCCTTTCCATCCTAAAACACAGGTCACCAGAGGCGTACTGGCAGATTCCTGCGCACAGCTGATCAAAGACTTCTTTCACCAGAAAAGAAAACGGTAGAAACCTCTACTTCAACCAAATGCCGTTAATTTTGTTTTCTATGCGCAGGCACGTAAATAGCAGGTCTGCAGCATTCCATTCATTCATCTTTAAACTACATACTTATGGCATTTACGCTGGCTCCGCTCCCCTATGCTTATGAGGCATTGGAACCGCACATCGACACAACCACGATGCAGATTCATCATGGTAAACACCACCAGGCCTACGTCGACAACCTGAACAAGGCTATCGCCGGCACCGCCCACGAAGGCAAGACACTGGAAGAACTCGTAGCCGCAGCAGGCTCCATTTCCCCGGCAGTCCGCAACAATGGTGGCGGCCACTGGAACCACACTTTCTTTTGGGAATGCCTGGCGCCAAACGCCGGAGGCGCTCCTTCAGGTGCACTTGCAGATGCGATCAACGAAGCATTCGGCTCTCTGGATGCTCTTAAAGAAAAAATGAACACCGCCGGTCTTACCCGCTTCGGAAGTGGCTGGGCATGGCTGATCAAAGGCGCTGATGGCAAACTGGCGGTTACCAGTACGCCTAATCAGGACAATCCGTTAATGGATGTAGCCGAAGTAAAAGGAACCCCTTTGCTGGGTGTGGATGTTTGGGAACATGCTTACTACCTCAAATATCAGAATCGCCGGGCCGATTACCTCAACGCATTCTGGAATGTGGTAAACTGGGAAAAAGTAGCCTCCCGCTTCTAAAAAAATACGTTTTACCTGAAAAGCTGATGCCGGAATAGCTGGCATCGGCTTTTTTTATGGCACCGGATCATACCCGCTGCCTCCCAAGGGATGG
>CANHUD010000270.1 GCA_947463665.1 Sphingobacteriales bacterium | reverse complement strand
CCGATATCCTTCACCCCCATCTCGGATGTGTAAAATCCGGTAAGCGTGAGGTTGCGCATGAGATTGAAAAAGGAAACTCCCTGAGCCATTTCAGGCTTTGCTTTTTTCGGAAAGGCAATGGCATCCACCAGTTCAAGCTGCTGCTTTTCAGAACAGTCTTTAAAGGTTTTTTCAAACCGTTTGAACGACTGCAGATCCAGCCACCGAAGACCGCCCCGCATGGGCGTCTGGTGTTCAGGCATATCCTTCACAATGAATTCGATGAACTCCGGAACACCCGCTTCTGTAGCGCTGCCGCTCACCTCATCCTTCGGTACGATGATATCGGCCAGTACAGCAATGGTGGCCATCTCATGGGCATCAAAAAATGTGTAGGAGGTAACTTTTTTATACTGTTCGATCTCTTCCGGCTGTCGGTCCAGTCCATTTTTACCTCCCCCTTCATTGATGTCTGAAGTGGCGGCTGATGTGGATGGCTTATCTGATCCGGTTTTACAGGCTTCGAGCAACAGGCTGGCGGAGACGGTTCCTACAGCCAGGGCTTTGAGCGATTGTCTGCGATCCATATTATGTTACGATGATTAGATTAAAGTTCATTTTTCTTCATACTGTCCATCAGGTATTCCGATGCCCGCATCGATAAAGCCATGATGGTCCAGGTGATGTTCTTATCCGCCTGTGAGGTGAAGGCTGCACCATCCACCACAAACAGATTTTTACAATCGTGCCCCTGGTTCCACTGGTTCAGCACCGAAGTTTTGGGATCACTTCCCATACGGGCCGTACCGGCTTCATGGATGATTTTACCCGGTGTATCCAGACCATAATTATTTTCCGGTCCGTCATCGCCCCAGGTGATCACCGCTCCCAGGTTATGCATGATCTCCTTGAAGGTTTCCTTCATGTGTTTAGCCTGTTTCACTTCGTGATCGCTCCACTTCACATTGAACCGCAGTACGGGAATGCCGTATTTGTCCACTACATTCGGATCGATCTCACAATAGTTATCGAAGCGTGCTACTGCTTCTCCCCTTCCGGCCATGCCAACGCCTGCACCGTAGAAGAAACGCATATCTTCCTTGAGAGAGGCGCCATAGCCACCTCCTTCTTTTTTATTACCGTTTACCGCATAGGTACCGTTGAGTCCCTCAATTCCCCAGCCTACGCCATAGGCCGGCTGTCCCATGCCACCCCAGTATTCAATGTGGTAACCACGCGGGAAATCCAGCTTTTTGTTATCTCCCCACCAGGGTGTGTACACATGCATGTTGCCCACGCCGTCTTCATTGTAGCGTTTGCGGCCAAACAATTCCGGGATGATGCCTCCCATGGCTGCGCCGGTGGAATCGTGCAGGTAATGTCCCAGTACGCCACTTGAATTACAGAGACCGTTCGGGTGGCGCGGGGATTTGGAGTTCAGCATGAGTCGGGTGGATTCACAGGCACTGGCTGCCAGAATCACCGTGCGACCCATCACCTGATATTCCTGCATATCGAGCTTGCTGACGTACGAAATACCCGTTGCCAGTCCTTCATCGTTGGTCAGCACCTCACGGGCCATCGCCATGGTAATGAGGTCCACATTACCGGTTTTGATAGCCGGCTTAACCAATACGGAAGAAGAGGAGAAATCGGCATGTACCGTACAGCCTCTGTTGCACTGGGCGCAATAAAAACACTGCCCGCGTTCGTCGTTTATTTTTTGGGTAAGGATCGATAAGCGGGCCGGGATTACCGGTACGCCGGCCTTTATGCCCGCCTTTTTGATCATCAGCTCATGTAACCGGGGCTTGGGAGGGGGCAGAAAGATGCCATCCGGTTCATTCTCCAACCCTTCGTTGGTACCGAAAACACCCACCAGCCGGTCGAGGCGATCGTAAAAAGGTTTGATATCGTCGTATCCGATCGGCCAGTTCTCTCCAAGGCCATCAATACTTCTTCTTTTGAAATCCTTCGGTCCAAAGCGAAGCGAGATCCGACCCCAGTGGTTGGTCCGGCCACCTACCATCCGCGAACGCCACCAGTCCCAGCTGGTTCCGGATGCTTTGGTATAGGGCTCTCCTTCGATCTCCCATCCCCAGTAACTGGCATCAAAATCTCCGAACGGACGAAACTTGGTGCTGGCTCCCCTGCGCGGAGAATCCCATGGATTCTTCAACTGGGTCACATTCTCCGCCGGGTCATACTTGGCACCCGCCTCGAGTAAACACACTTTCAATCCTGCTTTTGCTAAGGTATAAGCGGCCATACCTCCTCCTGCTCCTGAGCCGACAATGACTACATCATATGTCTTCGGCTGCTTCTTCACCTGAAAATCCGGCATACGTTGAATCAACTGTTTTGGTCAAATGATTGACGAAAATTAAGGAAAAAAATCGACCTGAACAGCAAGGAACATAACACATTTCAAAAGAAGTCGATTTAAAGTGCAGCCATCAACTAAATTTTTAGTTGAAAAAATTTGGTCAACTAAAAACTTAGTTTAACTTCGACTAAATTTTTAGTTCATGAAAACCCTGACCAAAGCAGAAGAACAGGTAATGCAGGCGGTATGGAGCCTGGAAGACGGCGGCATGCTGAAAGACATTGTGGAAGCGATGCCGGAACCCCGGACGCATCCCAATACGGTGGCCACCCTGCTGAAAATCCTTATCGAGAAAAAGTTTGCAGCAGCCCGGGCCGTTGGGCGTTTCAATCACTACTATGCGAAAATCAGCAGGGAACAATATTCAGCCACAGCGCTGAATGGCATAGCCAAAGGTTTTTTCGAAGGTTCGTATCAGGAAGTGGTTTCCTTTCTGGTGGATCAGAAGAAACTATCGGTTCAGGATCTGGAACTATTACTGAAACAACTTAAATCGGACAAGAAATGACTCCGTTACTGATCTATCTGCTGAAGGTTATCATAACATCCGGCATCTTGTATGGCTATTACCTGATCGCCCTGCGAAACAAGGTATTCCACAGCTGGAACCGGTTTTACCTGCTGGCCACTATCGCACTATCGATCCTGCTGCCCCTGATCGATCTGAACATCATGGCGCCGGCTGATAATGGAAGCAAAGTGGTTACCGCTCTTCAGGTGGTAGCCGGAGCCGATGAGTATATTGAAGTAATGCCCCCTGTATCCGATACATTCTGGAGTATGGAAATCCTAGTACACGTAATGTACGGTCTGGTTTCACTTTTTACCCTCTGCTGGTTGCTGATAGGATTATCAAGGATTATGAAGATGATCCGTTGCTATCCCCGGACACGCATGGGAAATATAGACTTTCTGAACACCCGCGAGGAAGGAACACCTTTCAGTTTTTTCCGGTATCTGTTCTGGCATGAGGAGATCGATCCTGCCACTGCCAACGGTCAAAAAATCCTGGAGCATGAACTCGTGCATATCCGTGAGAAACACAGTCATGATAAACTGTTCGTGCATCTGATCCTCACCCTTTTCTGGGCCAACCCTTTCTTCTGGCTGATCCGAAAAGAACTCGCCATGGTGCATGAGTTCATCGCGGATCAGCAAACAGTGGACGATGGGGAATCATTTGCCCAGCTCATCCTATCGGCTACATTCCCGGAACATAGCAACCTGTTGACAAACGCCTATTTTCATTCATCTATTAAAAGACGCATTGACATGATCACGAGAAACAAACATCCCCGTTATCAGTACATCAGCCGACTGCTGCTGATACCCGTCCTTCTTGTCCTCTTCTTCACCTTTGGTGTGAAGGCGAAAGATATGCTCTCCGCATCCACAGAACCAATACGGGAAATCAATAAAAAAATCACCGTTGTCATAGATGCCGGCCATGGAGGATTTGACCCAGGCGCCACCAACGGT
>CANHUD010000269.1 GCA_947463665.1 Sphingobacteriales bacterium | reverse complement strand
GGGCGGCTTTTTCAGCCGGAATCCGTTCCGGAAGCGGTTTCCGGGTCAGAGGGTCATTGGACAGGTACGAGTTTGAATACATAACCAGGAGATTCTACTGCTACGTAGACCCATCCGTCGGGACTGACCCGTACATCGCGCACACGGCCGATGTTCTTAAGTACAGTTTCTTCCCTGACCACGCGGTTATTGCTGAGGTGGCAAACATTCAGATACCGGAAACGAAGAGAACCCACAAGCGCCACATTCTTCCAGCCCTTGTATCGATCCCCGCTCAGAAATGCCAGTCCGGAGGGTCCGATGGACGGCAACCAGTACAGTACCGGTTGTTCCATACCTTCCTTCTCTGCCGATTTCGCGATCACGGTTCCATCGTAGTTGATACCATACGTAATCACTGGCCAGCCATAATTTTTTCCTGCATCTGCAATGTTGATCTCATCGCCTCCCCGTGGTCCGTGTTCATTTTCCCAGATGGCACCCGTTTGCGGATGAACGGCCATCCCCTGCGGATTGCGGTGTCCGTATGAATAAACAGACGCCACGGCACCTGGCTGCTGAACGAACGGATTATCGGCAGGAATCGATCCATCGGTTTTGATCCGGTGAATTTTTCCTGCACCCTGTAGCAGGCTCTGGGGAGTTACAAATTCCTTGCCGCGGTCTCCCACAGAAATCAGCAGATAACCCTCTTTGGTAAAGGCCAGCCGCCCGCCATAATGGTGTTTGGTTAGCCAATAAGGCTTCGCTTCAAATATTTCGTTCACCTCTTTGAGTGTGGTTCCATCGAGAATGGCACGGGATACTGCCGTGGTAGCCACAACACCGGAATCTGTTTTCACGCCCTTGGCATAAGAAAGATAGATGGTCTTGTTGCTGGCAAATGCCGGATCCGCCGCCACATCGAAAAGTCCGCCCTGCCCTTCTGCCAGCACGGCCGGCACGCCTGTAATGGCTGTTGTTGTTCGGTTCGATGAGAGCCGGTATAGCTGCCCGCCCCGCTCTGTTACCAGCAGGTCTCCTCCGGGAAGAAAAGCGATCGACCAGGGAATATCCCCCTTACCACTGAAAACAGTATCCAGCCTGAATTTCATAGAATCAGCCTGGAATAGGTTGGTGGTGGGTTTATCTTCAAAAGTATACTTGCCTGCATTGGCAATGCCCGACTGTATATACGCCACCAGGTTTTGCTTATCCGAATCGGTTAGTACAGAGTCAAATCCCGGCATACCTGCATCCGGATAACCATGTCGGATAGAAGCCAGTAAGGCGGAGTCGGAATTACCATGTTTCCACTGGCGATCTGTGAATGCTGTCATTTTTTCGCCATGGCAACTGGCACAGTAGGTTTTATACTGCTCCTCGGCTTTACCGAATGGGGCAGCATCTTGCCCGGATGGGTTGCAGGAAACGGATAGCAGGAAAAGCAGGCAGGCGGTTAGAAGAGAGTTGTAATACATGATAGAGATTAGTGATTGGTGATTAGTGATTGGTGATTAGTGATTTACTTAGTATTAGGTACATTGATCTGGGTAGTTGGTTCTACCTTTATACTGCAGTTAATTTTCATACGTAGCCCTGGCGGGTTCTCCCCTGGGGCTTTATTTTTTTATTTATCCAGAGAGTGCAGAAAATCGGTTGCTTCTTCTACTGCCAATTTACTGATTTCCTTTAGTTGATGGTAACAGACATAAAATCGTTGTGGGTCTTCGATGCCCTGTTCTATCTCTTCGAGCCATTGATCCATTAAAGGATTTAGTCCCATAACAGAAATAGTCGTTTTTAAATCATGGGCAATTTTACGATACTGCGGATCGCTTTTAAGATAAGCATACCTCATACTGAGTAAATCTGCCGGTAGCATTTCCAGGAACTGTTGTGTGACCAGTCTTTCATATTGTGCATCCCGTACACTAACCTCGCGTAAATAACGAAGATCAATCAGCGTGTTCTGAACTGGTTGCTGATTAATCACTAGCAGCTGCAGGGCTTTTCCTATTAAGATATTTGCCTTTATAGGTTTTGAGAGATAATCGTTCATACCGGCCTCCAGGCACTGTTCCCGTTCCCGATTTATGGCATGGGCACTGATAGCAATAATTGGTGTATCCAGTTGCAGGATTTTCCTGATCTCCCGCGTGGTCTCGTAGCCATCCATTACAGGCATTTGGAGATCCATCAGTATGAGATCATACGGACGATCCCGTAACTTTTCAATCGCTTCCTTGCCATTGGAGGCTATGTCAAAACGGATATTATTGTTTTGAAGAATATGCCCCATCAGCAGCTGGTTCAGTTCATTGTCTTCCGTGATCAGCCAATGAGTACCCTCTAGTGTCGGTTCTCTGAAGATGGATGTGTGAACCGGTGGAGCCGGTTGTTCAACGGGCAAAGAGTCTGAAAGCTGAAAAGGCAGAAACACACTGAAGGTGGTTCCCTTTCCCTGTTCACTCTGCAC
This sequence comes from Sphingobacteriales bacterium, assembly GCA_947463665.1. Classification (GTDB taxonomy): domain Bacteria; phylum Bacteroidota; class Bacteroidia; order Chitinophagales; family Chitinophagaceae; genus Pollutibacter. Next base: position 1,390 of record CANHUD010000269.1, on the reverse strand, counting down.
CTTTATACGCCCTTTTTGTAAATGAACCAGATCTTTTACAATAGACAAACCAAGTCCTGTGCCACCATAAACACGGCTTACTTCCGTATTGGCCTGCACAAAACGATCAAAAATCTGATCCTGAATCTCTTTCGCCATTCCTATACCGGTGTCGAGAATATCTATGTGAAGGATACACTGATTTTCATTTCCCGACACCTTCTTTATCGTTGTGAATACCTGCCCGCTGTCTGTAAACTTAAGTGCATTCCCAATCAGATTCATCAGAATCTGCTGCAGTCGCTGGGGATCCCCTACCAACAGATCCGGCACATCCGGTTCCAGCCTGAAATCAAGTAGCAGGCCCTTGGCATCCGCTTTTGCCCTGAACATGGCCGTTACATTTGATACCAGTTCACGCATCCGAAAAGGAATGACCTGCAACTGGAGCATACCTGCTTCCATTTTTGAAAGATCCAGGATATCATTCAACAGGCCCAGCAGACTTTCCCCAGCTGTCCGTATTCGGGCAAGATAAGTCCGTGCGGCAGCATCCATTTGCTGATGTTCCAGCAAATCCGTGAATCCAAGCATCACATTCATGGGAGTTCGTATCTCATGGCTCATATTTGCCAGAAATCGCTCTTTTAATAAAGCCGCTTCCCGTAATTTCTGCTCAGAAACATTCAACTGCTCAATGAGCCGTTGCTGCTGCGTGAGACGATAGATGGAGAACAGGAAAGTCATCAATGCTGCAACTGCTGCAATAAGTGCCAGCAATGTGGAAAAAGCCCTTGCCCTGGACGCATCCCGCTCCGCCTGCTGAATCAGTAATGTTATCGATTGCTCATGCTTTACTGCAATCTTGTCTGCAAAAAACCGTATCGAATCTGTAAGCTGAGTACCTTTATCCGTGCTAATCAGCTGTTCAGCATATGTTTTGCCATATTGGGTAAATCCATTCAGAATCTCTCTGGTAAACAAGATCTTACGATCAGATAGCACCCTTAACTTTCTAAGATCAGCCCGTAACTCACGATCCATCTGCAAAGGAGCAAGTGAATCCAGCGTTTCATAAATCAACCGTACATCGGCTTCTACCAGTGAAGAGTCAAATGGATTTCCACTGATTACAATACCTCTGCCCCTGCTTTCCAAACGCAGAACGCGTGTTTTCAGCTGTTGCAACTGGTTCCGGGTATTCAATTCTTCCAGAAGCCCCAGATTGCTCTTACGAAGCTGATCGATGCTCTTGTTGGATTTAAACTGACCGGTAACGATCAGTAAAATAACAGCAATGAAGGCTGCAGGTAACAAGTAAACGTAGTAACGACTCATAGCGGAGAATCTGTACTACAAGTTAATGAATGTAATCCCGATCTCAGTTTCTTTTAAGCAGATTCAGGAAAAG
>CANHUD010000268.1 GCA_947463665.1 Sphingobacteriales bacterium | reverse complement strand
CTGCAGGCGGCAACGGAAGGCACGCAATCGCAGCTGGATGCCATTGCCGAGGCCGGTCTTCGGTATGTGGATGAGCAGATCCGGAAGGATTATGCAGCCTTGTTGGAGGATTCCGCAGATCTGAAAAAGAATCATCTCGGTCCGTTGCAACTTCAGTATTTGTACCTCAGAAGCCAGTTGGCGCAGCCGATTTCCGAGGAAGCGAAAGAAGCACATGCCTTTTATCTGCAGCAGGCACGCCAGTTCTGGCAGGGACGCAGCGGTATGGAGAGCGCGATGCTGGCTGTGGCGCTGTTCCGCAACGGAGACAAGCCCGCAGCAGAAAGGATCGTACGGTCGCTGGCAGAAAACGCCATCACCAGTGAAACCCTGGGTATGTACTGGAAGGGCAACACCATTGGTTACTACTGGTATCATCTTCCCGTAGAGACACAGTCGATGCTGATAGAAGCTTTCCACACTGTAGGCGGATGGCAGAAAGAAGTGGAAAACATGAAGCTCTGGCTGTTGAACCAGAAAAGAGTACAACGATGGGCGTCTACCAAATCTACTGCCGATGCGGTATATGCGCTGCTGATCACCGGAGGGAATACCCTCACGGTCAAGCCGAAGGCTACCATCCGTTTGGGTGAGCTAACCCTTTCCTCTACTATGCAAAAGTCGGAGGCCGGAACGGGCTATTTCAAAGAGCGGATTGCCGGCGATCGGGTGAAAGCGGAGATGGGTAACATCACCGTGAGAATCAAAGATGCGGCGCCGGGTATGGCCAGCTGGGGTGCTGTTCACTGGCAGTATATGGAGGAGTACGATAAGATACAATCGGCCGAGACGACCGTTAAGCTGAAACGGGCCTTCTTTATCCAGCGGATGGGTGACCAGGGACCGGTACTGGAGGCGCTGGAAGAAGGAAAGGCCATGCATGTGGGCGACAAGCTGGTGGTTCGGGTGGTGCTGAGTGCGGATCGGGATATGGAGTACATGCATTTGCGGGATATGCGGCCTTCGGGTACGGAGCCGGTGAATGTGCTGAGCCGGTATCAGTATCGGGATGGGTTAGGGTATTACGAATCCACCCGGGATGCCAGCACGGATTTCTTCTTTTCCTGGGTTCCGAAGGGCACCTGGGTATTTGAATATCCGCTGTTTGTAACGCATGCCGGACGGTTCTCTGCGGGGATATCCACGATCCAGAGCATGTATGCACCGGAATTCAACGCCCATTCCGAAGGGTTAAAGGTGGACGTGACCGGAAACTAAGGGAGTAAATGGCTTGAAAAATCATATTTTTGCGACCTTTAACGAACGATGGATCAAGAAAAAGTCTATTACATCCCGGCCAGGTTCCGGCGCATTGAAAATCTGCATATCCTGTTCTGGCTGATCAAGGATGCCTTCTGGGCGATCAATCTGCAGGTACCAGCTATGATCATGATCATTCCCACCATGGGCGTGGCGCTGCTTATCTGCTGGCAGACCCGGTATATTGTGTCGGAGTTCCTGCACAATGTGGCGGTCATTCTCTGGATCACCGCCAACACCACCTGGATGGTGGGCGAGTTTTATGGATGGGATGAAAATCTGTACCATGGGTATGGACTGCGCCAGTTCGCGCTGGTACCGTTCATCCTGGGTTTGCTGGTGCTGTTCTATTATTATGTTTTTCTCGCCCGCAAAAAATCGTTCCGCGAGAAAATGTTCCAGCGCACGGAAGAAGTGCTGGAAAAAGAGCTCTCGAATCACTAATCACTAATCACCAATCACTAAATATGTACCGTTCTCATACCTGTGGCGAATTGCGACTTGCGGATAAAGGAAAAGTAATATCACTGGCCGGCTGGGTGCAGACCGTTCGGAAATTCGGGTCGATCACCTTTGTGGATCTGCGCGACCGCTACGGCATAACGCAGCTGGTGTTCAATGAGTCGCTGAACGCGCAGCTCGATGAGCAGCCACTGGGGCGTGAGTTCGTGATCCAGGCCGATGGCACTGTGCTGGAGCGGTCGAACAAAAATCCGAACATTCCCACGGGCGACATAGAGATTGAGGTGACTGCTTTTACCATTCTGAATAAATCGGCCGTACCGCCCTTCACCATTCAGGACGATACCGATGGCGGGGACGATCTGCGCATGAAATATCGTTACCTCGATCTGCGCCGGAATGCCGTGAAACGCAATCTGGAGCTGCGGTATGCGGTGAACCGTGCAGCCCGAAACTATCTCCATGAAAACAACTTCATGGACATCGAAACACCGTTCCTGATCAAATCTACACCGGAAGGGGCACGCGATTTCGTGGTACCATCGAGAATGAATCCCGGACAATTCTATGCACTGCCGCAATCGCCGCAGACCTTCAAGCAGCTGCTGATGGTGAGCGGGTACGACCGCTACTACCAGGTGGTAAAATGTTTTCGCGATGAGGACCTTCGGGCCGATCGCCAGCCGGAGTTCACGCAGATCGACTGTGAGATGAGCTTTGTGCGGCAGGAAGACATCCTGAATATGTTCGAAGGGATGATCAAACACATCTTCAAAGCCGTTAAGGGAATCGAGTATACGGAAGCCGTTCAGCGCATGAGCTGGGAAGAAGCCATGTGGATGTACGGAAACGATAAGCCCGATATCCGTTTTGGGATGCAGCTGCTGAACATCAAATCGGCCTTCACCCTCAATGGAGAGATTACCGCCAAAGGGGAACTGCTGCAGGGCGCTGATTTCGCCGTGTTCAATGAAGCAGAAACCGTACTGGCCATTGCGGTGCCCGGTATCGCAGAGTATACCCGCAAACAGGTGGATGAGCTAACCGAATGGGTTAAGCGCCCGCAGATCGGGATGAAAGGGCTGGTCTATATTCGGTATAATGCCGATGGCAGCGTAAAGAGCAGCGTAGATAAGTTCTACAGCGAAGAGCAGCTGCGGGCGATTGCTGAAGCAGCCGGTGCCGGCAAGGGCGATATGGTGCTGATCCTGGCCGGAGCGGAAGAACGCACGCGCAAAGCGATCAGTGAGCTTCGGTTAGAGATGGGGGAAAGACTGGGCATGCGGAAGAAGGATGAGTTCAAACTCTTGTGGGTACTGGATTTCCCGCTGTTCGAATATGCAGAAGATGAGAACCGCTGGGTAGCCAGACATCATCCGTTCACTTCTCCCAAACCGGATCACATTCCGGTGATGATCGGAAACAATCCGGTTATTGAAGACGCTAAACATTACCTGAAACATCCGTATGCGCAGATCAAAGCCAATGCTTATGACATGGTGCTGAACGGAAACGAGATCGGCGGCGGATCCATCCGGATCTTCCAGCGCGAGCTGCAGGAAAAAATGTTCGATGCACTGGGTATGAGCAAAGAAGAAGCGCAGCATAAGTTTGGCTTCCTGCTGGGTGCGTTTGAGTATGGTGCACCACCACATGGAGGTATTGCCTTCGGGTTCGACCGGCTCTGTGCTATATTGGGTGGCAGTGAGAGCATTCGGGATTTCATCGCCTTCCCGAAGAACAATTCCGGAAGAGATGTGATGCTGGATGCGCCGTCAACGATTGATCAGAAGCAGCTGGATGAACTTAAATTAGAGATTAGAGATTAGAGGTTAGACGCTCCCGCTTTTCAAGATAGGCCTTTGCATATAGCTGCTTCGACTCCTCATCCAGAAAAGACAGACCGATCAATTTCAGCACACTATCCTTTTTGGATAGCATAAACTGAACAATGTTTGTTGCTCTGGCAGGATTAATGCCCATTTTATTAGCCAGTGTCTGGAATTCAGGTAAACCATAATAGCCAAAAGTCTGAAAAAAAGTACCTTCTGTATCTCCGGGATACAAATCAATAGCAGTATCAGACTCATTGG
>CANHUD010000267.1 GCA_947463665.1 Sphingobacteriales bacterium | reverse complement strand
TTTTCGAACTGATACGTGAATACACGCTGATCTCCCTGCTGTTTCATCTTTGTCTGGATGAGCTGCAGGGATTTCCATATAAAGGCAGACAGCTCCGGACTGGCCATCGGACTGTTCAGCAGCAGCAGCGTGGCGTTGGGATAAGCCTTACGAACGGTCTGTAAAAAAGCTACATAGTTATCAACGAAAATGGTTTCATTTTGCAGGCCATCGTTCTGTCCCAGGCAGATGGTGACCAGATCCGGCTGATAGCGGGTGAAATCCCAGCTAAGGCTATCGTGGTGCACATCGATCTTATCAAACACCTGAGGCATCAGGATCTTTTTATTACAGCAGCTGCGCATCAGCCCGATACCGGATTCAGAGGTCAGGTGCCATTGCGCCTGCAGACTGCGCGCCGTTACCGGTCCATACGCCATCCAGGCATTGTGCTGGTCGTACCACTCTCCCTGTTTGCAGGGTACCACACTCAAATCGCTGCCGGTTCCGCAGGTGATGGAATTGCCGATGAATTCGATCCTTCGTTGCGGCATCCGTGCCGGCAACAGCTTCTCGCAAACCACCCCGTTGATCTGTAAGGAGCCGATGCCTCCTTCGGTGTCTTTGCATACCGTGAGCTGGTGCTCGCCGGGCGCAAGGCCGGTAGCCAGCGCCAGTCGCATGCGTTTCCCGCTGAGCTTGATCCGTCGGGGTGCTCCACCATCCACCACAATGCTTAGGTACTGTTGGTTCTTGCCCCAGCGTTGTTCATCCTCCAGATCCATAAAACATTCGGTACCACGGAAGCGGATGGTCATGTACGCGCCGGATGCCCATACCTTCACGCTTTTATCGTCCACCGACTGTGATCGGCCTACAATATTCACCAAGGGATGACGGGCCGGGAAATAGGCGTGAGTAGGCTTGAGGAGTTTGGGAGCAATCAGTGGCTGCCAGAGCTGGTAGCCTTTTTTATTCATGTGCAGGCTGTCCGACAAAAAGATATCGCTCATGATGGAGCCATCGGGCCGGAGCATGGCGGAATACACATCCACAAATTCGGTCCTTTTCTGTTTCGCTAAAAACGCCTGGATGCGGCGGTTGCCTTCCTGCATAATCGGCAGGTACATGCGCCTGCTCGGACTGGGTTTCATCGAAATATAGACCACCGGCACCTTGGGGAGTCGGCTACGGATCAGTGTGAACAAACGGGTGAAGCGGTTCAGGATGGAATCGGCATTGATCTGTGGTCCGCCTGTGAGGTCGTTCTCCCCACAGTAGATCACGATCTGTTGTGGATTGTATTTGAAAATAATATCCTCCGCGTATAGTATCATATGCGGGAGGGAAGAGCCGCCAAATCCACGGTTGAGGATGGTATGCGCCGGAAAATAGGTTTGCACATCTTTCCAGTTGGTGAAAGAGGAGCTGCCGATGAGCAGGATGGGTTTGGAGGGCGGTGGTTGCAGGCTGTCGGCCTTCCGGAACTGACGGATCTCATTGATGAAAGGCTGTGCCAGCAGGGTAGAGGCGTGGATCAGGGCCACAATCAGGAAGGAAAAAATTTTGGTCATCAGGAAGGGTTTAAATGAATACGCGGGTTTTATGGCTGTAATCGTCGCGGAACGCCCGGGGCGTGCAGCCTTTTTTCTTTTTAAAGAGCCGGTTGAAATTGGAGATATTATTGAAGCCGCAATTATACGCAACTTCTGCGATGGTCTGGTGGGTATCGATGAGCAGGCGTGAGGCATGGCCCAGCCGGATATCCAGCAGCGTATCAATGAAACTCACGCCCAGCTGGGCTTTCATGAAACGGCTGAACGAAACTTCGGTCATGTTGGCAATGCGGGCCACATCCGATAGTTCAATGGGCTTATCGTAATTATCGCGGATGTATTCCATCACCTTGTCGATCCGGTTGCTCTTGTAGGTAGGCTGTACATTGCTGTAAGACTGTTCCGATAACAGCTGCATGTTCCGGGAGATCGAGAGGTCGTGCAGGATCGACATCAGTTCCATCACAGAATCGAATCCGTTTTTGGTTCGGAGTTTTTTCAGACGGGTACTCAGTTGCTGGGAAGTGGTGCGCGAGAACAGAATGCCTCTGCTGGATTTTTCGAACATTTCCCGGATGAACTGAAGCTGGTTGCGCCGCAGCATTTTTTCTTCAAAAAGATCTTTGTGGAACTGGATGGTGATCTCCTGGATTTCCCTGCTTGTGCACTGGTGCGTTTTCCAGTAATGCGGCAGGTTGGATCCTACCAGAACCAGTTCAATATCGCCGATTTCACCTATATGATCTCCTATGACCCTACGGGCCCCTCTGGCATTGATGATGAGGTTGAGTTCCATTTCCTCATGGTAATGCAGGGGAAAATCAAACTCTGTTTTCACGCGCTCGAACATCGTGAAACAATCGCTGGACGTAAGGGGCGTGATCTCTTTCAGGATGTTCATGAGCTATCTTGGGTTAAAAAAGTATTATAAAAAGAGGAGGTCAGAGAGCGCCTGAAATCATCGTTCTCCTCAATGTTTAGGGAAGAAAGTTCGGTGTTTTTTCAAAACGATCCGCAGGGCATCCTAATAAAGTACAACTATCGGATAAAAAAGTACTATTCTCCTGTATGTCTCATGTTCTATATTTGGTCAAACAACCGATTGCTTCATGAGAATTAAAATGTGCTGCACGCTCCTGTTGTTTTTAGGGAGTATGGTCGCAGCGTTTGCCCAGAGTAGAACCGTAACGGGCACGGTCACGGATGAACGGGGTCTTGGTTTACAGGGCGCTTCCGTTCAGGTGAAAGGAACCAAAACGTCGGTAGCCACCGGCGCAACCGGACAATTCAGCATCAAACTTCCTTCGGAAAACGGAACCCTGCTGATCTCTTATGTAGGCATGGAAACTACTGAGATCCGGGTCGGAAAATCCGGCTTGGTGAACGTACAGCTACAGCCTTCCGCCGCCGCTCTTAACGATGTGGTGGTGATCGGTTACGGTACGGTCCGCAAGGCGGATGTTACAGGATCGGCCCAGCGACTGAGCCGGGAAGACCTGCTCCGCGAAAATCCCACCAACATCCTGCAGGCCCTGCAGGGCAAGATCGCGGGTGTAAGTGTTACCCAGAACGATGGTGCACCGGGTGCCGGTGTAAGCATCCGTATTCGCGGATCCAACTCCTTTCTGGGGGGTACCGAGCCATTGTATGTAATCGATGGGGTACCGTTCAACAACAGCCATAGCGGCGCCACTCCTGCCAGCATCGGCGGGGATGAAAAGCAGACGATTAATGCGCTGGCGTTCATTAACCCAAATGATATTGAGTCGGTCGACATCCTCAAGGATGCATCGGCCACTGCCATTTACGGTTCGCGGGGTGCGAATGGGGTTGTGCTCATCACCACCAAAAAAGGCCGTGCGGGCAGAGACCGGGTGGAGCTGAATGTGAACGTAGGTGTTACAGAAATAAGCAACAGACTGCGGGTACTGCATCCTGCTGAATATGCACAGTACCAGAATCTTTCGTATCTGAATGCCAATCGCTACGATGGTACCAGCTACACGCTTCCCTACACGGAGCTGGAAATCGATTCCCTGCGTTCTTCTACTACCAACTGGCAGGACGCGATCTTCCGTCGGGGCCTCTCACAGCAATACAGTGTGAATGTTTCCGGTGGATCCGACAACGGAAGCCATAGCCTCTCACTCAACTACCTCAACCAGGATGGAGCGATCATCAACTCCGATTTCAGCAGAATTGGAATGAGCTTCAACCTCAACCGGAACATTGGCAAAAAACTGCGCATCGGAACCAGCACATCGGTATCCAATTCGGTTACAAACGGGGTGAAGACCGGTACCGATAAATCGGATGCTGCCAGTGCGGGGGT
>CANHUD010000266.1 GCA_947463665.1 Sphingobacteriales bacterium | reverse complement strand
GTCGGACGATGTATCTTTCACATCTTTCAGCTGGTTTTCGATTTTTTTCACCACTTCATCTGCTTCATTCAGCTGATCCAGTGCTTTAGCGAGAACATCGTTCACTTTGCGGATCTTCTCCATCATGGCGGCTTTGGCCATTTTTTCGGCGGTTTTATCTCCGGATGAAGGATCGTCTTTAACCGTTACCATGGCGGAATCCATACTGTTGCCGAGCTGGTAGATCACCTTGTACGAACCTGCCACTACCGGGAGGCCGGGTGGGGGAACGGAACCTCCGCCGCGCGGGCTGTTGGCGAGTCGGAACCCATCCTGTTCAAAGGTCCAGTGCCGGATGTTCAGCCCGCTTTCCGCTTTCACCCTCAGCGTACGGATGAGTTGATGCTGTTGGTTGTAGATCCTGACGGTTGCAGAGTCCAGTCCTTTGGCGGTGGAATCTCCGGGTTGGGGCTGCACCAAAAAGGTCAGGGGTGCACCTCGTTTTTTATTGCTTCCCTGGTAGATTCCCCAGGCGGCATTCTCCATACCCGGTGCGTTGCGGACGTTGTACTGCCAGGCTTCTCCGATGGGGAAGGCGGTAAGGCGTTTACCGGAAGGCAGCTGGCCTTTTGAGGCGGCTATGCTGCGCAGCGGGCGGATGTTATCCAAAATATACAGGGCCCTTCCGAAGGTAGCGATCACCAGATCGGCTTCGCGTTCCTGAATAGCCATATCGTAGGTGGATACCGACGGGTAGCCGTTCTTCCATTGCTGGAAACTGGCGCCGTTATCGAAGCTGACCCAGAGTCCGTGTTCGGTACCTACAAAGAGCAGGTTGGGTTCAGCGGGATCCTGGATCATGCAGAGGGCATAGCCGCGTACTTTCTTTTCATCGATCAGCCGGCTCCAGGTTTTTCCAAAATCGGTGGTACGGAAAATATAGGGTTTGAAATCGCCCCGGCGGTAATCGTTGCAAACGATGAATGCTTCGCCTGCGTTGTGTTTCGACGGCTGGATCTGCGGGATCCAGGCGCCTACCGGCATCCCGGGTATTTTTCCGCGGAAGTTGGTCCAGCTTTTACCTCCATCCCGTGTCAGTTGCACATTGCCATCGTCGGTACCTACCCAGATCACCCCCTGTTGTTTGGGCGAGGGGGCGATGGTGAGGATGGTGCAGAAGCTTTCCGCACCGGTGATATCGATGGAGAGGCCGCCATTGTTGGATTGGTCGATTTTAGCGCTATCGTTGGTGGTGAGATCCGGGGAGATGGTTTCCCAGCTGGCGCCGCGGTTGGTGGAGCGGTGCAGCAGGTGACTGCCATAGTAGATGGTGGCCGGATCGAAGGGATCCTGAGCGAGTGCCGCGTTCCAGTTAAAGCGCAGCGGTTTTTTAGGTTGTTCGGCTGGCGGGCGGATCACCCAGCGCTCACCGGTGGTGAGGTTGTATTTGCCGAGGTTACCGCCCTGGCTCATCGCGTAGACCCAGTTGGGATCGGAGGGATCGGATTGTACATCAAAGCCATCGCCTCCCTGTACGGAGGTCCAGTATTCATTGAGAATGCCTCCGCTTTTGAAAGTATAACCCGGGCCATGCCAGCTGCCATTGTCCTGCATGCCGCCCATCACGTTGTACGGAACCTGGTTGTCTACATTGATATGATAGAACTGACCGAGGGGCAGGCTGTTTTCAGCGAGCCAGGTTTGTCCGCGATCCCGGGATATTCCGAAGCCGCCATCGTTTCCGTTATAGATCAGGCGTCCGTCGAGCGGGTTGATCCAGAGGGCATGGTGATCTGCATGCAGACCGGAGCCTTCGGGGAGCTGTTCGAAGGATTTTCCGCCATCCATACTAGCTGAAAGGATCTGGTAGATGAGGTAGAGGCGGTTTTCGTTTTGCGGATCTACTGCTATTTCCTGGAAATAGAACGGACGATTGGTAACCCAGCGGGCGTCGCTGTTGACCAGTTCCCATGAATAGCCTCCGTCGTCGGAGCGGTACAGTCCGTTTTTGGTAGCTTCCACCAGGGCATAGACCCGGTTGGGGTTGCTGCGGGAGATACCCAGTCCGATGCGGCCCAGTGAGCCGGCGGGGAGACCGTTGGATTTGTCGAGCTTGCTCCAGGATTTGCCGCCGTTGACCGTCATATAGAGACCGCTGCCGCTGCCACCGCTCATGAAGCTCCAGGGGGTGCGGCGGTGTTGCCACATGGCCACAAAGAGTTTATCGGGGTTCGAAGGGTCCATGATCATATCGGCCACCCCGGAGGTATCGTTGGTGAAGAGGATACGTTCCCAGGTTTCCCCGCCATTGATCGTTTTATAAACGCCTCGTTCCGGGTGTTCAGCGTAGGGGTTGCCGATCACCCCGGCGTATACGATATCGGGATTGGCAGGATGGATGAGGATCCGGTGGATGTTCATTGTTTTCTCCAGTCCGGCTTTCTTCCATGTTTTGCCACCATCGGTGGTTTTATACATCCCTTCTCCGAGGTTGAGGGAATTGCGGGGATTTCCTTCGCCGGTGCCTGCCCAGATGACGTTGGGGTTAGAGTACTGGATGGCTACGGAGCCGATGTTAAGCGTCGGCTGCTCGTCGAAGATGGGCAGCCAGGTATCGCCCCCGTTTATGGATTTCCATAATCCGCCGGAGGCGGAAGCGGCCACTACGAGGTTTGGATTGGAAGGGACCGCATCGATGGAGGTGATACGTCCGCTCATGCCCGCCGGTCCGATGGAACGCGGCTGCATGTTTTTGAACGATGAAAGATCGACCTGTCGGCCTACCTGTGCGGAGGCAGCGCAGCCAAGGCCGATGGCAAACAGCAGCAGTACTTTTTTCATGTGTTGGAATTCTTGGGGGAAATTATCGAAAAATGTCTGAACGAAGGAATGCATGATTTTTTGGCCCTTTCTCTGATCAAACTATTATTCTTTTTAGTTGTTTTGTATAACAAATTATATAGAACATGAAAAGAATCTACAACGTGGCTCTGATGGCGATCCTGCTGGTTGCCGCAACTGGAGCAATGGCTCAGACCAAATGGACCGTGGACAAATTGCATTCCAACGTGAAGTTTTCCGTTCAGCACATGGTGGTATCGGAAATGGAGGGAAGTTTTAAAATGTTTGATGGAACGATGGAGCATTCCAAGGCTGATTTTTCTGATGCGAAGATCAATTTCACTGTAGATGTGGCTTCTGTTAATACAGATAATGAAAGACGCGACGGGCATTTGAAGGCGGATGATTTCTTCAATGCTGAAAAATATCCCAAAATGACCTTTGTGAGTACATCGGTTAAGTCTGCCGGTCAGGGCAAGTATAAGATTGCGGGTAATCTTACGATCCGTGATGTGACCAAGCCGGTGGTTTTTGATGTGACGCACGGTGGTGTGTTGAAGACACAAAAAGGTTCCAAGGCTGGTTTCAAGGCACGTACTACCATCAACCGGTTTGATTATAACCTGAAATGGGACCGCGCTACAGAAACAGGCGGACTGGTTGTAGGAAAAGAGGTGGAGATTGTAGTGAACGTGGAAATGGACAGTGCTCAGTAATCGTTTTGCTGGCTATAAAAAAAGAAGCCCGGTTAATGCCGGGCTTTTTTTTATTTCTTTTTTTCTTCTTTCTGGAAGGCGAGAATTACACCGTTGATGCAGTAACGCAGGCCGGTTGGGGGAGGGCCGTCATCGAAAACATGCCCCAGATGAGCTTTACAGCGACCGCACTGCACTTCGGTCCGGCGCATACCATGGGAATTATCAGGGGTGTAGATGATGCTGGTTTTGGATACCGGCTGGTAAAAGCTCGGCCATCCACAGCCACTGTCGAACTTGGTATCACTCACGAAAAGGGCATTGCCACAGGCTAGGCACCGGTACAGTCCTTTTTCT
>CANHUD010000265.1 GCA_947463665.1 Sphingobacteriales bacterium | reverse complement strand
CCATCAAAAAAGAGTTTTCCTTCCTGCGGATCATAGAATCGGAGCAATAGTGAAACTATGGTAGATTTTCCGGCACCACTCGGTCCAACCAGCGCAATTTGTTCACCCGGACGAGCCTCCAGCGATACATCCTGCAAAACCTTTAACTCAGATCTGGACGGATAAGAAAAACTTACATTTTCAAATCGAACGCTTCCGGATAATTTCTGAAAAGCCAGGTGTTGCTCTGTAGTTTGTATTTCTTCTGCAGGTTCCTGTAAAATATCCCGTACGCGTTGTGTAGCTCCGATTGTTTTTTGCAGCTGACCATACAGATCGGCAAATCCTGCCATACTGGCTCCAACAAATGTAGTATACACAACAAAAGCTGTCATGTCACCAAAAGACAACTCCCCTTTCTGCATCAACCCTACTCCATACCAGACTACGAAAACTATCGTTCCAAAAAGAGCAAACAATAAAAAAGAGATGAAACTACCCCGGAACTTTCCGTTTCGTATGGCTGTCTGGACAACTTTTGAGAGGGAGTTGGCATATCGTTCTCTTTCGAACCACTCATTGGAGAAAGCTTTGACATTGCTGATCCCTTGAAGCGTTTCCTGTACAATGGTACCGGAATCAGCAAGCTGGTCTTGAGCCTCTTTGGATAATCCTCGTATTTTTTTCCCAAAAAATACGGCGATCACTACAATAACAGGAATCACCGAAAGCATGACCAATGTTAACTTATGGGAAATAAAAAACAACAGAATGATACCTGCGATCAGTGTCAACAGACCTCGCAGCAATTCTGCGAGCATGAAAGTCATGGCATCCTGAATCTGAGAAAGATCGGCACTCAGTCGGCTGGACAACTCCCCTACTCTGCGTTTGGCAAAAAAATCCATAGGCAGACTGATCATTCTATTGTACACTTCTTTGCGAAGATCTGCCAGTGCATGTTCACCTGAATAAGTAAAAAAATAAACACGACCAAAGGAGAAGATCATTTGGAACAACAGCAGCCCCATCATCAGAAGGGCAATCTGGTCTGCATTAAAACGATGGGTATTTTCAGACGATGCAACAGCCGCATCGATCAATTGTTGGAGAAGTTTTGGATACGCCAGAGTTGAAACACTGGATAAGAGAATAAAAAGCAACCCGGCAGAAAAGTGAAACCGGTACGGATACATAAATCGCATCATGGAAACCGTCTGCCGCCAGTTTTCTTTGTTTAGACGTACTTTCTTATCAATCTCCTCTACATCACGATTTTTGCGGGCCATTTTGTATCTTTTGGGCCTAAAGGTAAAACATAGATCATAAAGCCTCTTATTAATTAGCGTGTATGGACAGAAGGAATTTTATTGGAATGCTGCCTGTGTTACCCATGGTCAGTGCATTGGAGAAGAATGAAAAGGTCGGATTCGGGCCTATTGTGATTTCAACCTGGGATTTTGGCCGTTATGCCAATGCCGTATCCTGGAAAACCATGGAGAAAGGAGGTTCAGCGTTGGATGCGGTAGAAAAAGGGATCAATTTGGTGGAAGAGGACGAACACAACCAGACGGTTGGAAGAGGCGGATTACCGGATCGGGAAGGGCATGTAACCCTTGACGCCTGTATTATGGACCAGGACAGCAACTGCGGTTCGGTTATGGGACTAGAAAATATCACACATGCGATCTCAGTAGCCCGAAAAGTAATGGAGAAAACGCCTCATGTCATTCTTATTGGAGATGGTGCACTGCAATTTGCGATGGATCAGGGATTCAGGAAGGAAAATCTACTTACCCCATCCTCGGAAAAAGCCTGGAAGCAATGGTTAAAAACATCGAAATATGAACCGAGAATGAACATCGAAAACCAATTATATCGGAAACAGCCACCCATGCCGGGCGGGAAAGATAATCACGATACGATTGGCTTGATTGCCATGGATGTTAAAGGAAATATTTGTGGCGGCTGCAGTACAAGCGGTATGGCTTATAAAATGCGGGGTCGTGTAGGTGATTCACCTGTGATTGGAGCAGGCTTATTTGTAGACAATGAAGTGGGCGCAGCAACGTCTACGGGAGTGGGTGAAGAGGTCATCCGGTGTGTGGGCTCCCATCTGGTAGTTGAACTGATGCGTATGGGTTACACTCCGGAAGCTGCCTGTAAAGAAGCGGTACTCAGGATAGTGAAGAAAAGTCCGGAAAAATCTAAATCAATACAGGTAGGATTTCTGGCGTTGAACAAAAAAGGAGAATATGGAGCGTATGCGCTGCAACCAGGATTTTCCTATGCCGTTAAAACGGCGGGTACTGAAATTGTTATCCCCGGAAAATCATACTATCCATGATGTTTACATTAGAAGTCATTGCGTTTAGTATTGAGTCGTGTGCAATTGCAGAAAAGAGCGGGGCACAACGCATCGAATTGTGTGATAATCCTGCTGAAGGTGGCACTACTCCGTCAGCAGGTATGATCCGTAAAGCGCGTGAACAAACGGACATACAGTTGTATCCAATCATTCGACCCAGAGGCGGTGATTTTTTATACAGTGATGAAGAGTTTGATATCATGAAAGAGGATATCCGTATTGCGAAAGAGGCAGGATGTGATGGCGTTGTTTTTGGATTGCTAAACCGAGATGGTAGCATCGATACGGAACGTACGGCCCGGCTGGTTGAATTTTCATGGCCGTTGAAGGTCACTTTTCACCGTGCGTTTGATCGGGTAAAAGATCCGGCCAATTCCCTTGAGGATGTAATTCGCTGTGGCTGCAATCGAATACTGACCAGTGGTTTGAGACCAACCGTATCTGAGGGCATCGAATTACTGAGAGAGTTGGTTAAATTAGCCGGCGATCGGATCAGCATTATGCCAGGTTCCGGCGTACGTTCATCGAACATAAAGGAACTGGCGGCATATACCGGAGCCCATGAGTTTCATTCGTCTGCCCGTAAGGAAAAGCATTCAGCAATGTCTTTTATCAACAGTGAGATGGAAGAATTGCTGACCAGTACCATACTGGATGGTCAGGAAGTCCGAAACATGCGCACCATTCTGAATACTCTTAGCTCATAAATTACGGCTAAATTGATTAAATTGAGGATATGTTTCGCCATCTGTTGAATCGAAAAGTACTCTTCACGCTCCTGCTGATTTCAGGTCTGGTAGCTGTTTACATGGTCAATAGTGAACCACCCGTTGATTTCAATGCTGATGTCAAGCCTATACTGAATCGAAAATGTATAAGTTGTCATGGTGGCGTCAAGAAAAAAGGAGGGTTCAGTCTTCTTTTTGAAGAAGAAGCACTGGCTGCTACAGAGTCAGGAAAACCTGCCATTATTCCGGGAGATCCGCATGCATCAGACATGATCAGGCGATTAACGGCAACGGATCCGGAGGAGCGCATGCCCTACAAAGAAGCTCCCTTGACGGATGTGGAGATAGATATATTAAGCAGATGGGTAAAACAGGGTGCAAAATGGGGTAAGCACTGGGCTTATCAATCCGTTGAAAAGCAAGATGTACCCTCCCTGCCCCGCCGTTTAGGTGGTCTTCTTCCCGGCGTATTTTCATCCTGGAAGAAAAATGACATTGATCACTTCATCGCAGAGAGGCTCAGGGATAAGGAGCTTCAGCCATCAGCGGAGGCAGATAAAAACTCACTCCTCAGAAGGGTGAGTCTTGACCTCATAGGAATGCCTGCACCGCCTGACATTACCCGTCGCTTTCTGGAAGATTCCAGTCCGGAAGCGTATGAAAAACTGGTTGACAATCTGCTTTCCCTGCCCGCTTATGGAGAGCGTTGGACTGCCATGTGGATGGATCTTTCCCGATATGCCGATACCAAAGGATACGAGCGGGACGACCGGCGGCAGATTTGGCGATATCGCGACTG
>CANHUD010000264.1 GCA_947463665.1 Sphingobacteriales bacterium | reverse complement strand
GCTTGATTATGGACAAGCGGCACCGGCACTGTATTTACTGATCACGAAACTAAGTGCCCTGGCCTTTGGCCCCGGGGTATTATCGATGCGGTTTCCATCGCTTCTCTGCTATATAGTATCTGTTATTCTTTTCATGCAGATCCTGCGCCGGACGATCGATTCATTGGCTGCAAGAATAGTGGGTATTTCGATGTTTTGCTTCAACCTGATCTTGCTTCGGTTTTCCGGTGAGCTGAAACAGTATATGATGGAAACGATGGTATGTATTGTCATCACCTACCTCACGTTGGGACTAATTGAAAGAGAAGGGAAAAAACCGGTGGTACTGTTGGTTTTCGGGATGATCAGCATAACGCTTTCGCATACGGCTATGGTGGTATTGGCGATGTCGGGCATCATGATGATCTACCTCTACCTGAAAAGCCGGAATACCGCTGTACTGAAAACCATCATCGGTTGCGGGCTAACCTGGTTGGTTACCCTCCTGGTTTATTATGTGCTCTTTATCAAAAACAATCCGGTACAGCCCTTCATGAAACAGTACTGGACCAAGGCTGGCGGGTTTGGTCCTGCTGAACTTTTTAGTGCTGCATCCCTGCAATTTCTCCGTGTAAAATTAGCCTTTCTGCTAAAAGCAAAGTATATCTTCACGCCTACGAATGCTGCATACAATTGGTCTATATTGTTGATCCCGCTTGCATTTGGACTTTGGGGCGCTTTGAGGAGAAAGCCACATCTGGTTTTTCTTTCTATTCCGTTGATCCTTCATTTCTGTTTGTCGTACCTGCACATTTACCCCTTTGAGTTCCGACTGGCCCTGTACCTGGTACCCCTTGTGATCCTGTCGGCTGCCATAGGTGTGGATGAGATATTAGGCCTGGTTCGCTTAAACCGAAACTGGACCGGCGGGATCATGTTAGTATTATGCCTCTGGCAGGGATGGCTATTCAGGAAAAAATACCTTCCCATCCGCAGTGAAGAGTTGAAGACCGTAGCTACAGTGGTTAGTAAACGGATCAAACCAGCTGAAAAAGTATGGATCAATCCGGATGCCCGATATGCTTTTGATTATTACCATCAGATCGGGGCTTTTCAATGTCCTGCTACGAGTATTGTGAAAGGAGATCCCGTTGAAAAGGGCGTTTCGTATGACCGGCAGATTGTGAAGATGAATTCGGATACCTGGTTGTTATTGACGCATATGGAGAAAAAAGAGGTTGGGCAGATTATACAAAAACTGAAGGCTGCGGGGTATAAGGTTGCGGATAGTAGTTTTGCGCCCAGTGCGTATGGGTATCTTGTTGAGCCGGGTGGGAAGCACTGATTTCATCTTTGAATGTTAATCGTCCCTAATTTGTCAAACAGGAAGGACATGCTCTGTATTCACTATCTCTAGGTATATGAAGATGCTCTATATCATATCGGGGTGCAACGGAGCCGGAAAAAAAAAGCATCTTATACCATTCTGCCAGATATTTTAGATTGCAAGGAATTGGGGAAAAATATTCAAAGGGCTAGAGGAAACCTATAGTCGATTAATCGAATCGAAGAAAAAACAAAACAGTACGCTGATCATCAGCAGAAACGGTAAAATCGTAGAAGTGGGCCTTCATGACATGCCTCCTACTATCCAGATTTACAGAAAAAATCTGGATAGTAAGAGACAAACATAAAGCACTTATTTTTTAAAGGACTTCTATTTATCCAACAGTTTCTGAACCAGGATGGTAAGTTCTTCGATTTTCTTATTCTGCTTTTCAATCATGGATTGTTGTTCCTGCATTGCCTTCACCATAGGAGCCAGTAAATCGTTGTAACGAATACTATACATTCCTGCACCGTCTTTCGACACAATACCACTTTGTATTTTGCCAAATTTCAGGAGTGTCTCTTCCATTTCCTGTGCGATAAATCCATATTCAGGTATCTTTCCCTTATCATTTGTACGATAGTAACGGACTGGTCGCAGGTTCTTGATAAATTGAAGTCCCAGATCTGAATGCTGAATATCTGATTTCCAGCGTTTGTCACTCGTAATATTCCAGGCAACCTGAACATTTGCAGAAGTTATGGATGTATTTCCCAACCGAATAGAATTGGAACCTGCTCCAATAGCATTGTAACCGATTACGATTTGATTTGTTTCCCCACTATTATTTGCTTTGGCATCGGTGCCGATGAGAACAGATTGGTTAATACCCGTTAGGTTAGTAGTTCCATCGGCAATTTTACTTCCTGAATTAAAGCCAATCACGATGTTTTCGGATCCTGCACTAGTTGATGACAATGTCCCTTTTCCTATTACCGTGTTTTTATTTCCTGTTGTATTCGATGAAAATACGGATGCGCCATACACTGTATTATCTGCCTGATTTCCTGCACCTGTTCCTATGGTAAAACTGTTGATACTGGTAGCCAGAACCGTACCCAAACTCCAGCTTGTTCCATCGTGTCGTGCTTTTATAGCGCTGGCGCCACCATCACCATTTGCAATAATGATATTGCTTGTCAGATCAGCGGCAAGTCCGGTTATATTGGCCCCCAGAATGGTATTGTTACTGCCTGAAGTTACACCTAAACCTGAATTAAAACCCAAATAACTATTATTACTTCCTGTTATATTATCTCCCCCTGCCTGAAAACCCATTCCTGTATTTTTTTCACCGGATGTATTGGCATATAAGGCTACCCTTCCAACAGCCGTGTTAAAATATCCATCTATGTTTGATTCAAGTGAACTGGTACCAACAGCCGTGTTTTGCTCTCCTGTTGTGTTACGATTAAGTGCCTGGTTTCCGATACCAACATTATACGCTCCAGACGAATTTTGACGCAGTGTTAACGTTCCAATCGCTGAATTGTTATGACCGTCCAGATTATTTTCAAGAGCTAATCTTCCAAACGCCGAATTATTGTTCCCACTTGTATTTAAAGCCATAGCACGAAAGCCAATGGCAGTATTAAAATCCGCTGTATTCGTTGACCCCAAAGCCAGGACCCCCAAAGCGGTATTTGTAGCATTGTTTCCACTTCCTTTTCCAACTTTCAAGCCATTCACAGTTAGGTCAGCGCTGAGTGTCTTACTCCCTGCAATCGTTTGTGTGCCGGTAGTAATAATGCCTCCATTGGTAGCATCTGCAGGAGCCAGACTCAACACGCCTGACGTAATGGTAGCGCCATTTGCAGTAGAGGTGCCAGAAATGGAACCTATAGAACTGATAGCGTCAGTGGAAATGGCCAAACGAACCCAGGCCGTTCCTGACCAGTAATAGAAACCCGGGGTTACATTATTAATGGTGGCCGTATTATAAACCAGTAGCGACTCCGTCATCGTTCCAACAACAGGTGACTGCAGACTAAGGCTGGAAAGCGCCACTCTTGGGATTAACAGCCCTTTATCTGTTGCTGTAACATCCAGTTTTGAAGAGGTTGAAGGGCTATTGGTTCCAATGCCCAATTGGGCACCTGCATACAGATTTGTTAAGCAGAAATAGCAGAAAAATAGAATTGACTTTACAGTAACTTTCATCTTAGTTGTTTTAATAAATATTTCAGGTAATGAGGAAAAAGCGTGAGGTTATAAAAATTAAGTAGAGGAATCGATGGTACAAACAAAAACTAAATTAACTTGAAATGGCGAATGTAGCTGAATTTCATATGCTATACATATATATTATTAACTAATATTCGCTATTTTATCAAATTTATGGGGTGTTCCACCCTTACATTTCCGATGCATAAATTTCATAAAACTTCGGATAGAGTAACTGTGGGGATATCTTGAACAATCATGCTCCACCCTAACAGAATTTTCCCGTAACTTTCAGAAAACGAATCATTTATACGCAAATCATGGGAGATGAAAAACAACCGTT
>CANHUD010000263.1 GCA_947463665.1 Sphingobacteriales bacterium | reverse complement strand
AGCGCTGCCGCCCTGCTCAATGCCCTTGAACTCCAGGAAAAAAAGATCGATGAGGTCACCTTTGTGGTGAATGGCGCCGGTGCAGCCGCTATCGCCTGCGTGGAACTTTACCTCGCCTTCGGCGCGAAAAAAGAAAACGTGCTGATGTTTGATTCCAAAGGACTGATCACTACGTCCAGAACCGATCTGGACGACCGGAAAGCACGGTTCGCAGTGGATCGCCCCGCCATGAACCTCACCGAAGGCATGAAAGGCGCCGATGTCTTCATCGGTCTGTCGAAAGGAAATGTTCTCAACCAGGATATGGTCAAAAGTATGGCCCCACGACCCATCGTGTTCGCCATGGCCAACCCTGATCCGGAAATCAGCTGGGACGATGCCACCGCCGCCCGGGAAGACATCATCATGGCTACCGGCCGGAGCGATTACCCCAACCAGGTAAACAATGTACTCGGCTTCCCCTATATTTTCCGCGGAGCGCTGGACGTGCGGGCAAGAGGAATTAACGAAGCGATGAAAATGGCCGCCGTGAAAGCCCTCGCGGAACTTACCAAATCGGCCGTTCCCGACATGGTGAACCTGGCATATAACAACGCCAATATTTCGTTCGGACCGAACTATATCATCCCCAAACCACTGGATCCCAGGCTGCTGGAAACCGTGGCCCCGGCCGTGGCCAGAGCCGCCATGGAAAGCGGCATCGCCAGTCAGCCGATTACCGACTGGGAAGAATATACCAATAAACTCAATCGCCGGCTGGGGATCGACAACCAGCTGATACGTGCCATCGGAAGTAAGGTCCGCAAAGACCCCAAACGCGTGGTGTTCTCCGATGCAGAAAACGTCAAGATCCTGAAGACCGCACAGCTGGCGCTGGATGAAGGCATTTGCTATCCGATCCTGTTAGGAGATCCCAAAAAGATCAAAGCCATGGCAGCGGAACATACCATTTCGCTGGAGGGCATTCCGGTGATCGATCCCCGATCCGAAGACCTGGAGACCAAGCGGCAGGAATACAGCGAGTGGTTCTTCCGCAAGCGCCAGCGCAGAGGTGTCAATGCTTATGAGGCGATCAAGAAAATGAAGGACCGCACCTATTTCGGGTGTATGATGGTAGAAATGGGCGATGCCGATGCCATGATCTCCGGACTGACGCGGAACTATCAGGATACCATCCGCCCCGCGCTGCAGATCATCGGTACCGAAAAAGGCGTGAACAAGATCGCAGGTATGTACATCCTGCTCACGAAAAAAGGGCCCTTGTTCCTGGCCGATACCACCGTGAACTTCAATCCCACGGCAGAAGAACTGGCCGATATCACCCAGCTGGCCGCCAGGGAAGTGCGTTCTTTCGGGATCGTACCGCGGATCGCGATGCTGAGCTATTCAAATTTCGGCAGCAGCGATACACCGGAGGCCCGGATTATGCGCGACGCGCGGGAAATCGTCAAGGAACGCGAGCCATCGCTGATTGTAGATGGAGAAATGCAGGGCATCATGGCCTTCAACAAAGACATCCTGCGCGAGAACTACCCGTTCTCCGAACTGCTCCAGGGCGATGTGAATACGCTGATCTTCCCTAACCTCAGTGCCGGAAATATTGCCTATAACCTGTTACAGGAAGTGGGAGGCGCCGATTCCATCGGGCCGGTGCTGCTCGGACTGAACAAGCCCGTGCATGTACTGCAACTGGGAAGTTCCGTACGCAGCATCTTCAACATGGCGCTGATCGCTGTAACAGATGCCCAGCAAAAAGCCCATCATCCGAAGGTGAGCGACGGCAAATGGGTGGATGCGTTTCTGATCAAAGAAGACTGATCCATATGGAAATCATCTCCCGCCGAAAGATCTGCTATCCGGCAAGTAAATCCTTGCGGAAATACCTGCGGAGCTATGGGCGGGAGGTGAAACTTCCGGTCAGCTATGAAACGCTGCGCGATTTTTCCGGATCGGTCCCCCTCTTCGATAAGCAGGGCCGGGATACCCTCTGGGAAACCGTATACTACCAGCCCAGTCTGACCGATGAGCTTCACCAGGGGCTTAAACGTGTGTATTCCCTGCTCAAAGCCAACGGGCCCTACCAGGCTGAAGAGCACCTGATTATTGAACGAATTGATTTCTGCAGTTTCGGCAATTCCAAACCCTTCCGCATCCGGATCGTGAACCGGTACAATGAGGTGTACGATTATTTCTACATCAAAATCGCCGATGCCTCGCGCATCTGGGGCATGGAAATGGAACACATGCTCTCGCCCTACTGGATCAATTATCTGGTGGATGGGAATACGCTGATCGAAGAACATATTTCCGGCATACCCGGAGACATGTTCATCCGGCAGTACATGGATAAACCGGAATTCAATCCCAAACGGATTGCGAAAGAGTTTGTGAAATTCAATGAACGCAGTTTCATCCGGTTGCTGGGCGATATGCGGAGTTACAATTTTGTATTCGATATCTCCCAGGATTTTGACGACATCCAGTTCCGGATCCGCGCTATTGATTTCGACCAGCAGTCGTACGAAGGACGAAAGAACATGTACATGCCGCAGTTCTTTAAGGAGAACCTGATATTTGTGGAGCTCGTTCAAAAACATTTTCATCCCGATGTGATCCACCAGTACCAGGTGGAAGAACGATCGCTGGTGGTGCGTAGGATCCGGGCACAGCGGCACCGGTTAAAAGATCTGAAAGAAGCTTTGCTGCACGACGAGCTATCGACCCCTGAAAAACTGGAGCAGCTTAAACGTGAACTGGCCGATCATCACCGCGATGAACGGCTGATGGATTGCTGTTCGATGGCCGAACTGCTTACGGAACATCTGAAGAAATACATTTTTGCGAAGGAGAACTGGCTCAAATATTGAACCGCTGATTTGGCCTAAATCTGCTTACTTTGCAACATGAACGTGTTCACGCATATCGGCCGTTTTCTGGTGATGACCAAAGGCATGTTCACCAAACCGGAGAACCTGCGCATGTATTGGAAAGAACTGATGCACCAGTGCGCAGAAATAGGCATTGGCTCTCTGGGCATCGTGGCCATTATCTCTGTATTCATCGGAGCCGTTTCCACTGTGCAGACCGCCTATCAGCTGGTCAGCCCCTTTGTGCCGCTGACGACCATCGCGCAGATCGTACGGGATACGGTCATCCTGGAATTTGCCCCTACCCTTACCTGTATCGTACTGGCCGGTGTGGTGGGCAGCAAGATCGCCAGTGAACTCGGTAATATGCGCGTGAGCGAACAGATCGATGCGCTGGAAATCATGGGGATCAACTCAAAGGCCTATCTCATATTGCCAAAAATACTCGCTGCCCTCATCGTAATCCCCATGCTGGTGGTGATCGCAGCCGTACTGGGTATCTGGGGTGGCCGACTGGCCGGCGCTGCTTCCGGTATTTTATCCGGCGAGATGTTCGACCGCGGACTGAACATGGCCTTCGTTCCCTACAACGTTGCATTTGCCATGGCCAAGGCCTATACATTTTCGTTTATCCTGTCCAGCATTCCTGCCTATTATGGATACCATGTGCAGGGAGGAGCGCTGGAAATCGGCCGCTCAAGCACACAGGCCGTGGTGACCAGCTGTATTATGATCCTGCTGGCTGATTACATCCTGGCCGCCTTATTGCTTTAATCATGATCGAAGTAAAAAATATTAAAAAAGGATTCTCCGGAAAATCGGTTATCTACGATGTAAGTTCCCGGTTTGAAACGGGGAAATGCAACCTCATCATCGGGAGCAGCGGCAGTGGTAAAACCGTTTTGATGAAATGCCTGGTGGGATTGTTCGAACCGGATTCCGGATCAATTCTCTACGACGGGCAGGACTTCACCGCCATGGAAAGCCAGGAACGGAAAGGGATGCGGCAGCAAATCGGTATGCT
>CANHUD010000262.1 GCA_947463665.1 Sphingobacteriales bacterium | reverse complement strand
CGATCCACCCGACGTAAAACAACGGTACGCATCACCGCCAGCTCCTGCTGCACCGAAGCCACTACCGCCTGGTGCATCCCCGATTTTGAATTATGAACCGCCTCCTCCAGCAAACGCCAGCATAAGTCTTCCGCAAAAAGCAGATCGTCTGTCTGCTCTGTTTCAAATTGAATCATCGTTTAAAAGTAAGGATAGTACCCCAAATCTAACCTCTAAAATCTAATCTCTAATCTCTAAAATCTATCTTTGCATCATGAACCTCCAATCCTCCATCCTCGACGCCATCTGCAATGTGCAGGACGAGCGGATCGCCGTATGGGATGCTGATTCCGGAACATTGATTTTTTCCAATCAGCCGTTCGCTGAATTTCTGAAACAGAAAAAACTGTCGCCACAGTTTACAGATGTATTGAATGAACTGTTAACGCAGAATGCTGTTTCTACAGATCTACTGCAAAGACACCTTTCCGAAAAAGGCTACTGGATACAGGATATCAGCATCCAGGAACCAACCGGTCAACATAAATTATCAAAGATCCGACTCAGTAAGTTTGAAAGCGGAGAACAAAAAATGATTCTTCTCCGCATCATCAATATTGAAGAACTGCATTCAGCCATTGATATTATCCGACAGGAGAAACAGCGCTTCGAAGCACTTTTTGAATATGCCTCCATGGCCATCATCGTGGCCAATATGCAGGGAGACATCGTAATGGCCAACCAGTTTACTAAGAACCTTTTTAGTTATACCGATTCAATCTTCGGATTAAAAGTGGAAGACCTGATCCCTCAACGCTTTCGGCATAAACACAGCGGGCTCCGTGAATCCTACAATCATAAGCCGGAAAATCGACCAATGGGACAAGGAATGCCGCTCTTTGCCGTAGACAGTAAAGGAAACGAATTTCCCGTTGAGGTCAGCCTTGGACATTATTCCATTCACGGAGAACGTTTTGTGATCGCCTTCATTATCGATATTTCCAAACGAAGAGCCATTGAAAAACAACTGTTGGAACAAAACGATCTGCTGGAAAAAAACAACCGGGAAATCGAAGCCCTAAATGATGAACTGGAAATAAAAGTAGCTACCCGAACCAGCGAGCTTGAAGAAACACTAACCAAACTGGAGGAGTCAAAATCAGAACTGGAATCAGCACTCAACAAAGAAAAAGAACTGAGTGACATGAAAACAAGATTCGTATCGATGGCTTCGCATGAATTCCGAACACCACTCAGTACTATTTTGTCGTCCGCCTCTCTGCTAGCCAAATACAAACTCACAGAAGAACAGGACAAACGCGATAAACATGTTCAGCGAATCCGATCGGCCGTTAATAATCTGACGGATATCCTGAATGAATTCCTTTCCATCGGAAGAATCGAAGAAGGAAAAATACAGGCCAGCTTTTCGTCGTTTAATATGCGCGAACACATTACTCTTGTGTGTAATGAAATGACATCGATCCTTAAACAAGGTCAGCAATTTGATTACCTTCATTCCGGCGAAACCCTTGTACAGCTTGATCTTTCGCTGTTACGCAATATCCTGATCAACCTGATATCGAATGCCATTAAATTTTCACCAAATGATGCGGTAATTAAAATTCGCAGTGATGTAAATGGACAAAAAATTCTAATTTCAATATCGGATAGCGGGATCGGTATTCCGGATGAAGACCAGAAGCATTTGTTTGAACGGTTTTTCCGCGCACACAATGTTACGAACATTCAGGGTACGGGGCTCGGTCTTCACATCGTTTCAAAATATGTGGAGCTGATGAACGGAAAAATCACGTTCACATCCGAATTGGAGAAAGGAACAACATTCAAGGTATATTTCAATTATGAGTAAGATCCTCCTGATAGAAGATAACCATGATGTTCGGGAGAACACCGCGGAGATACTGGAACTGGCCAATTACCACGTGATAACAGCAGAAAACGGGAAAATCGGTGTGGAGAAAGCGATGCAGGAAAAACCGGATCTCATCATATGCGATATCATGATGCCGGTACTGGACGGATACGGCGTTCTGCACATGATCAACAAACACGAAGAATTACGCAACATCCCCTTCATATTCCTGACCGCCAAAGCTGAGCGTTCCGATTTCAGAAAAGGAATGGAGATGGGTGCCGATGATTACATTACCAAACCGTTTACAGATATCGAACTGCTCAACTCCATTGAAAGCCGGCTGAAAAAAGTAGAGCTGCTGAAAAAAAATTATACCACTGACCTCAATGGTATGCAGACGTTCATGCGTGACCTTGGTAAAGGGGATGCACTCAAAGAACTGGCGGAAGACCGTAACCTGAACCATTACAAGAAAAAACAACTGATCTATACCGAAGGCAACCACCCGGCCCGCATGTTCTACGTAGTAAAAGGCAAGATCAAAACCTTCAAATCCAATGAAGATGGGAAAGAGCTGACTGTTGGGCTCTACTCAGAAGGAGAATTCTTCGGATACATCGCCCTGCTGGAAAGAAGTGTTTATAAAGAATCAGCGGAAGCCATGGAAGAATCCGAGATCGCACTGATCCCTCGCGAAGACTTCGAAGCATTGGTCAATAACAATCCGGAAGTAACCCGCAAATTCATTCAGATGCTGGCGCACAACGTAGCAGAAAAAGAAGAACAACTGCTTAATCTGGCCTACAACTCCCTGCGCAAACGGGTAGCCGATGCACTCATCACACTACAGAAAAAATACAAAAAACCGAATGAAGAAATTTTCTCCATTCACATCTCACGGGAAGACCTTGCCAACATCGCGGGAACGGCTACAGAATCGCTGATCCGCACCCTGAGCGATTTCAAAGGCGAAAAACTCATCGATATCCGCGATGGTAATATCCTGCTACTGAATGAAAAGAAACTATCGGCCATGCTCAACTGATCACCAGTGGCCATTCACCAGATACTGATGAAACTCATTCTTTAGCACAGCAAAATCTTTCTCCAGATACTGCATCTGCTCACGCAACGTTTCCTGAATGGCCTTGAGATCTAATGGCGGATTATTTACGTTGCCGTATTTCCGGTTATACTCACGGATCATACGCGTCTGCTCGTTCACATCGTGCTTCAACTCATCAATGAACTCATCTTTAATGATGAACTGGTTCTGGAAATGCTCCGCATGCGCCAGAAAAGACTTATCGGAGATCTTATCCACTACCTCCGTAAGCCGGTCTTTCAAATGCGCATTCTCCTGCTTGAAGAATTCGAGTGAGCGACTCCACGTCATGCTCTCAAATTGTAATTGCTCCAAAACTGCGCTCATGAGGGTCATTTTTCAATGTTAAAATTATAGGATGTGTGATGGTTGAAGAATAATCGTGGTCATTTCTGCGGCTGAATAAAATCAGTGACAGGAAACCGTTTGCGATGCCGAAGCCGGCACTTCAGGTGAAAGAAAGGGAATGCCAAGATTCAGTCCGCGCACAATCAGCAAAGCAGCCATTAACACCATCATCAGCGGAAACAACACACGCATCCGCTTCCGTACCTCCAGACTCACCATACTACCAAAATAGGATAGTATAGCCATAGCAGGTATCGTTCCTAATCCAAACAATCCCATGAACAGGATCCCCTCCATAGCCGATCCGGTTGCCCACGCGCCTGCCAGTGCCAGATACACCATGCCACAAGGCAATACGCCATTCAGCAATCCAATGCCAAACAAAGAGGCCGCATTTCTCTTACCCAGCAACCACCCAAACCAGCCTCGGATGCGTCCGAACACAGCGCTGGTCAACGCACCGCTCCAGGCTCCTCCCCCGGCATACACCAGCGCCAGTGTAACCAGAATGGATACGCCCAGTGCAACCGACAACTGCTGCTGCCAGCCAAACCAGCTGACACTTTTTCCGATCATTCCCACTGCCAGTCCGTAAAT
>CANHUD010000261.1 GCA_947463665.1 Sphingobacteriales bacterium | reverse complement strand
TACGACACCGGAACGTATCCTCTTCTTTGAAGGGGTTGTATTTTACGGGTGGGAGTGTACATCCCGGTGGTGGTATTCCGCTGTGTTTAAAGAGTGCGAAGATTGTTAGTGAGGCAGTGGGGTGAGGGTATTCCTCTATACTTATTTCCACGCGTGACAGATGATTCATTTGTTTTTTGTGAGCAGCAAGTACAGATCTTAGTTTGTTTGCTGCAGTTTGGTTAGTAGCATAAAATGTTACAATCTTCGATCCGAGAGGCGTTGATTTTCCGGAAAGAATTAATTGGCCTGTACGAATCCAGTCGGTTGGATGATAGGGAAACCAATCATCATAGACCATTGCATACTCAACTCTTTTTTTTCTAAGTAGATCTGAAATCCAATCAACATTTTCAGTGGTTCCTGCTGCTCTGGATGCTTTTGCGGCTTCAACAGATCCAAGTCCCCACAGATCCAGCACATAGTTGGGTGATAGAAAAGCGACTAGCCCAAGATCATTCACTGCTACACTACTACCCAGAGCCATCGATATCAAAGCCATCTGTTTTTGTTGCCGATAAATGTTGCCACAGGCATTGGGTGTGAGGAGTGTTACAAAAAACAGCGATGCGAATACCAGTGGTAATGAGATATATACCAGCCAGGCGTTACGTTGAGCAGGTCTCCAGCTGCTAATGAAAACCATAAGTAAAAAGATCAGAAAAAAATTCTCATATCGTCCGAAACTTCCTATTCGTCCGAATGAAAGGTATAACAGAGAAGATGCGATGAGTGAAACAGTAAATATACGGTCTGTTCTATGGCTGGATAGTGTTGTCCATATAAGTATTGCCGCTAAAAAACCATATGCTCGAACATTGATATTTATGTTTGCAATAATACCCTCTACGGTGGTTGCCGATGATTTGATATACACCGACGTAGGCAGCCATAGCCCGCTATTTGCATATAGATAGTAGCTGAAGCCGCCCATCGTTACAGCAATTACCAGCAGGCTGATCGTAGCTGCTTTTATATATCCTTTACTGAATGCATAGAGTAAAAAAGGCAGACTGATCGCAAGGCCCTCATAGCGAACCAGCGGAAGGATGATCAATGCGCTGAAGAAAAGGGGGGTATATTTTTGTTTTAACAGTCCGGCTACAATCACCATGGTCAGCCATACCTGCAGGTTGTGTTCCATACCTGTAAATACAAGACCATACAGGTTCATAGAAAAACAGATAAGCATCGTAACCGCCAATCTTTTTCGCCAGTCGTCAAAAGGCAGCTGTAGCAGGATCATTCGGCCGGTAGCGATAGTCAGTACCAGATTGATCAGCAGTGGGATATACACAAATAGGTTTGACAGCGGAGCGAAGATGGCCAATAGAAAAGGCCAGAGGATACTGCTGGAAGGGGAGGAGAATTCTTCCGGGTTCACGCCGTAGTGACCTTTGAATATATTTTCCGCCAGTGCCAGATGGATATACGGATCGTCTATTGAATAGGTAAAACTGCCCTGTGTATGGTATAAACTTACTATTCCCATCAGCAGCAGCGGGGCTATCAGCACTGCATAGGTGATCCTTTTTTGCTGAACGGTTTCGTGCACAGTGGATGTTTTTATCGGGCAATATTAGTTTATCTTTTCCGATTACCGTAAAAACCGTAAACTTGCTTTGCATACATTCATCATGAAACAATTGCTTGTTTTTTCCCTTCTGTTTGCATCATGTCCGGTGCTTGCCCAGTCTGCCTTTCAGAAAGATCTGCAGACCCGGCTGATTCTGGCGGAAGATGGCGATACGCTTGATTTGCCGGAGGGTACCTATTCGCTGGATGCCACCCTCTCGCTGGAGGGAAAGAAGAGCATTACGATTCGGGGAAAGGGTATGGATCGGACCATCCTTAGTTTTAAGGGGCAGTCGTCGGGTGCGGAGGGGTTGCGCGTATCCAATGCAGAGAATATCCTACTTTCAGATTTCTCTGTAGAGGATGCCAAGGGCGATGCGGTCAAGACCATGGAGGTTAGGGGCATCACCTTCCGGAATATCCGAACGGCATGGACCGGCAAGCTCTCAAAGCATAACGGAGCGTACGGACTTTATCCGGTATTGTGTGAGAACGTGCTGATCGAAGGATGTGAAGCGCGTGGGGCTTCTGATGCCGGCATTTATGTAGGGCAGTCGAAACACATTATTGTCCGCCGTTGCAAGGCATACGAAAATGTGGCCGGGATTGAAATTGAAAATTCCCTGCATGCTGAGGTCTATGAGAATGAGGCGTACGATAATACCGGTGGTATTTTGGTATTTGATCTGCCCGATCTGAAGCTGAAAAAAGGCGGTCATTGTAAGGTGTATAACAACATCGTCCGGAACAACAACACGGCTAATTTTGCTCCGAAGGGTAACATCGTAGGTAAAGTGCCCCAGGGCACCGGCATTCTGCTGCTGGCGGCCAACCATGTGGAGGTGTTTCAGAATAAGATCCTGAACAATCGGACCATACAGACCGGTATCATCAGTTATTATATTACGGAGAATCCGATCCGGGATTCGTCGTACTATCCATACCCCACAGCCATAACCGTTCGGGATAATGTGTTTGAAAAAGAGAAGCGAAGGGCTACGATGAAAGGGCGGATCGGTCAGTTATACCGTTTCAAGCTGAAGTTTGGGCGCAATGTTCCGGATATTGTGTACGATGGCATCCGCGATAAGCAACTGCTTGCGGATGGACAGTATCCAAAAGATAAGCGCATCTGTGTACAGAACAATGGGAAGGCCGGCTTTGCCGATATTGATGCCGGTCGTGGGTTTAAAAATATTTCCAGAGACCTTACGCCGTATCAATGCCAGTGAAAGCGCATATTATTTTTTATGTTTCACTTTTTCTGTTGTCTGCCTTTTTGTACTGGAAGCCGGCGTACAATGGTGATATCGGGTATTATATTGCCGTTGCGGCGCAGACATCCGGAGAGTCGGATAGTACTATAGTAAGCTATTCGGATAGTATATTAAAAGCGGAAACGCCTGAGGACACCTATCGAATCAATACGGAAGTTTTACAGGGATACAGCAATGGTTTGTTAGATTATTATCGTATCAAACCTTTGTATATCTGGCTGATCCGTGCAGCGCATAGTGCAGGGTTTTCATGGAGCCGGGCCACCGTGGTTCCCTCCTTACTTGCGTTCATCCTGTTGATGCTGTTTATGTTTCGCTGGCTGAAGCAGGTTTTAGGGGCCGATGCTCTTTTGCCGGGGTTATTACTGCTGTTTAGTTATCCGATTTTTGTACCTGCCAGAATGTCGACCCCCGATTCACTGACATCTCTATTTCTTGTTCCCTTATTTTATTTGTTTCTGAAGGGGGGTAGCAGATGGGCGCTTTTTATTTTACTATTCCTTTTGGTTAGTGTACGACTGGATAATCTTCTTATGGTTGGCATATTTTGTGTGGGAGCGGGTATATATGCATGGAGTCTAGAGAATAGAGAATGGATTCGATATGTGTTGATAATGGTATTGCTAACCGGTTTGACTATACTACTGAATGTATGGTGTACCAATGATCCGTTCTGGCCCATGCATATGGAGCAGGTATTGTACAGCGGAAATTATCTATGGAAGTTAGGGAAGGCTTTCCGTTTTTTCTCAGCATCGTATGGGTGGTTGTTTATCATTATCCTACTGTTCATGGTGCATTTGTTTCGTATGAAGGTGCTAACAGCCGAGATAACGGTTCTGTTTATGGTGGCTGCTATGGTTGTGCTGCGATTGCTTATTTTTCCTGCATACGAAGAGCGATTTTTCGGAGGCTATTATATTGTTTCGTTCATAATCATATTGCGAATACTGAAACGATGGAAAGAAAACGTCGCATGAGAAAGATGATATGGCTGCTTGCAGCTTTTTTGCCGTTGACTGCTTTTTTGT
>CANHUD010000260.1 GCA_947463665.1 Sphingobacteriales bacterium | reverse complement strand
GTGGTGCTTCCACTGGCGCCTACCTGCTCAAACCCGCCCGAATAATACTGAAACTGTTCATCCAGCAGGATCCAGTTGATATAGGCTCTGGGCGCTGTTCCGTTGGTGGGTTGCGCATTCAGGAAACTGCTGATGCCTCCCGGCAAGCCGCTGGCGCTGTTCTGTAAACTGGCGGCATCGGTCTTTCCGCCACTGAGGCCTGCCACACCCGTGCTCAACAGCCGCAGCAACTCCGTGAGTATGGCCGTGCTGCTGTTGGTGGCGCTACTGCTGCTGTACCAGCCACTGGCTACACGCAAATTGAAGGCATCGCCTGCCATTACTTTTAAAACAATATTGGGGCCTATTTTTTCAGTAGCAGACGTGTTTTTGAGCATCGCCACGTTGGTACTGGCGGTATATACCGGATCGCTGAACCAGGAGGGTTTGGTGTATTGGGTGGCCGACAGGTTGCCGTAGAAATTGCTTTCGGCAGCTATGGTGGACGGCTCAAGGGTAGCAGCCGGGTACAGATCGCTCTGCTGCTCTTCGGTGATCACGGCCCGGGTATTGCCCAGGTGATCTTTCAGGAAATAATCGTATTGTACGCTGTTGTCCGATGTCCGTATCCGGATGCGGCCTTCCTCGTGGTGGAGGAACTGAAGTTTATCCGCGTAGCCTAAGGCTGCATGCAGCGTGGCATGGGAATAGGTTTTGGATGCAAATACAGCCGCTCCCACATAGGTGGTGGTGGTGGTAATGGAAATGCCGGTGTAATCGGTACCCCCCAGACGAACCGTAGCGTTGTTCTCGGTGGTGCTTTTCTGTAGCTTATTTCCCGCTGCATCGTACATATAGGAGATGGTACCTTTTCCGGTGATCGTCAGACTCCTGGGTAAGTTAAGATAATTGTAGGAAATCGACGAGATGGATTTGTTCGCATCGGTTTGAAGATTCGTACATCTTTCCGAAAATCGTAATTGCGCCGTACATTGTCTTCATCTTTTTCCAGTCCATTCCCGTAATGTTTCCATCGCAGCAGACCGCTGTAAAAGCAGCGCCACTTCGGTTGGCGAATAGGCATGGCTGCCCATCCCGGATTTTTGCAACTAGTGGTGCGCACGCACTCCCTAGCCATAAAAACTGTATTGGGTGGTCAGTTTGTAGTGAAATGGCTGGTCAGTTTGTGTGAAATAATCAAACTGGCTCTCTGGTCATTTACGCCATTGGGTTTATACTCACCATCGGCCGGGCTCCCATTGGGGCCGGTTGTACTCCATGCAAACGGCAAATGTTTCCTGAAATCTCTTCCATAATCATCGTACTCCAGGGTACTCACGACGTCTAATGCCTGCCCTGTAGTCGTATTTAAAGAACCCTGCCGGTCTACTTTCTGATCAGGCCTGCCCAAACCATCGAAGTACTGGGTGGACATTTTTACCTCCCGCAAACTGCCCGTTAACAGGTTATTGGGATGGGTTTGAGGAGAGGTGGCTGTCCATTCCCGAACGAAGTTTCGGGTGTTGATGGATACAGGGGCCTGTACTACCAGAAACTGCTGGATCTGCTCTAGCTTCATGCAGCTCTACAAGAGATGCTTGGCTATAGGGTGACGCAGTGTGTGCGTGCCCATTTTTTCTTTATCCAGGTCTTCTAGGCTCGCTCCTTGATCTGGATAATTGGCTGTGGTGCGGCCTTGGCCTGCCTTGGTTGGCATCTAGTTTTGCTGTTCATCCATTAAGGCGGATATATGAGGAGGCAGAGAATGCTTCCAGTCTAATAAGGCAGCCTCACGCATCTCTTGGCTTATATCTGCACGCATCATTTGAAAATAGGGTGGATTTATGTATTTAGTAAGATTAGTAACCTCAATTTTTTTATTAACATAATCGATCCACATTTCCATATCTTTCTCTGATCCCTTCAGAACTAACTTTCCTTGTTTTTTCCAAATACATTTTCCAAATAGCCCAGGTACATACAAAATTTCAGGCCTTCCTAAGTAAATCAATAGCTCAACTACTAGATTTTTTGACTCAACCTTAATAAAATATCGGAAAGTATCCTCATTTGGTTCTACTAGTAACATGGCTTTTTCACCTTGCGTATTGAACCCATAATCTTTGCAAATAAATTTGAAAACAAATTTATTATCTAATATTTTTTGCCTGATTCTATGTAAACTGTCTGGATCTATCCTATGCTCGTACTCTGCGATACGTAGTAGTGATTCATGTATTAGATTGAGACGGTCTAAAGACATTGACGTTTTAGAAGGCTTATATTTTATATTAATGAAAATCTCTGTCTTCGATTTTTTTATGATTTTCTCCTCTAAATCATCACCGATTTGATTTATCCAAATTTGTTTATATGCCGTCTGTTTAAATTCTTTCAACAAAAACGAATAAATTATACTTATGCTAGTAGCTCTGGCGCCACCCAGCCCATCTGGTATAAGAGAGCCTAGCTGTACGTTCGTTATTAGATTCATAATTTAAAAAGGTCCTGGCCTTGATTGGGCACGGGGCATCACATCCCATTTATTAAAGTGAGCATTTACTAATCGTTGCTCTAAAATTAAAGCATCTTGCCGATTTATAGTTCGAGAAAGAATACGATAGCTTACTGTATTCCCAAAAATGGCTTTTAACGCAGGTTTTTGGCTTTCAGGCCTGCTGACGTCATATCTATATTCATCTGATATACCATATTTCAATACTGGTGTTCCGTTATCTTGGGGGACGTAAGTAAATTCATATACAATATGTGGATTCGTGTTATCTCGATTATTTCCATGTCCTGGATATGGTACAAACCCAGGTACAGATGTAAACGATTGATTAGGACGTTCCGATCCTTGTCCAACAGGACTAGGCCATATGCTAGCCACAAATACACCCAAAAATTGTGACAATAACCTTAGTCCTGATCCCGTGCTTGGGCTAATGTAAGTTCTATTAAATGGAATGATCTTTCCCGGAGGATTTACTGGTGATATACTTGGTAATGCGCCTATTGGCAAAAGAATTGCCCCAGCTTTTGTTGTGCTATTTACAACTGGGCTTTGAGGAGACGATTTCTGCTTTTTCCCAGTCACCACAATTTCATCCAATACTTTTGTAGTTGCAGATTGACCATTTACTGTGGTATCTTTCAAGCCATACGGATCATTTCGTAGAACGGGATTATTGCTTGCATATACAAAAGGTGATAGATGATCGCTGATCTCAGAAAAAGGATCAATTTGTAAAAATCTTCCAATTTGTGGATCATAAGTTCGACAATCAGTTTCATCCCAGTTCAAATCAAAGTCCGCATTCCGCTCTGTCCCATCATTAAACTTCTTCTTATTCTCCGGTACCCCATTCAGCGCCTTAGAGGATATCCCCGCCATCATCAACCCAAACGGATAATAATGCGATTCCTCCAGGAGTGGGCCGCGGATATGCGTAACCTGCAGGTTGTCGAAGTACACCTCAATGTTACTGGCTTCGTTGCTGGTATACACATACAGATAGCCATTCTTCGGGATAGCCAGGTTGCTTCGGGTATGGATGGTGGTGCTTCCACTGGCCCCTACCTGCTCAAACCCGCCCGAATAATACTGAAACTGTTCATCCAGCAGGATCCAGTTGATGTAGGCTCTGGGCGCTGTTCCGTTGGAGGGTTGCGCATTCAGGAAACTGCTGATGCCTCCCGGCAAGCCGCTGGAACTGTTCTGTAAACTGGCGGCATCGGTCTTTCCGCCACTGAGGCCTGCCACGCCTGTGCTCAACAGCCGCAGCAACTCCGTGAGTACGGCTGTGCTGCTGTTGGTGGCGCTACTGCTGCTGTACCAGCCACTGGCTACACGCAGGTTGAACGCATCGCCTGCCATTACTTTCAAAACAATATTGGGGCCTATTTTCTCAGTAGCAGACGTGTTTTTGAGCATCGCCACGTTGGT